>CAYPXP010000159.1:0-1517 GCA_964414965.1 uncultured Pseudomonadota bacterium | reverse complement strand
TAAATTTCTTGTGGCCAATAGTTAATAACGTTGAGTGTTTCAGGTAATAAAATATCATCTTGATAAATAGGAACAGGATTGCCGGGACGTTCGTCGCGATAGATATGAACTTTAGGAGGTGCATAATAAATAGACTTCAATTGGTGCCGTGCTCCTTCAATGATGACATCGATCGATGTTTCTAGGTCGATCTGCCCTTTAGTTTTATAGATCATAACGGGTATTTTAATTTTTTCTTGAATAATCTGATTATATGAAAGCATAAACCATAAGCTGTAGCCGAAAATGAGCGCACACATAAAAGTGACAATGGGTGAGTAACAGATATTTTTTATCATGTTCATTGAGCGGCTCCTTCAGTCTGATTTTTTTGTATTTCTTGTAGTTTAGTAGTAGAAAGATTTTTTCTCAGAAACTGTTCAATGACATTAATTGCCTTATCGCTTGTTAAGTGAGTTATTCGCGTTCCATGAGCAATAATAGTTATCTTTTTCGTTAGTGAATCGGCATTAAAAATAAGCGCATCTAAATAGGTACTCCAATAAAGTGCTTCTTGTTCCCAAGGTAGATAAGATTCATGTTTTTTATCCAGCCATAAGGGATCTATATCTTTTTGCCACGTGCCATTAAGAGCAATTAATTTCCCATACTGGCTTAAGAGTATTATATGGTCTGTTAATAATGTAGAGCTCTCGATAATCATGTCTAAAAGTTGTTTCTGTATGGGGCTGTTAACCGTAATAGGCTGATGAATAAATTCATCAAGCGAATCGTTTCCTTCGATAACAAAAATGGTGTTTTTTTTGTGTTGCAAGCTCTTAAAGAGCGCGCTCATGGTTAATGTTAGCCAGGTTGTTTGATCGATTTTTTTATTTGGAATTAGTGTTCGAGCCGCCACATAATTTTTTTGTAAGCTTTTTTGGTGAATGACAATAAAGATAAGAACCATGATTGGCCAGCTGGCACTATAAAATAAAACGATGTTTTGCAGATCAAGAAAATAGGCGCTTACAAGTATGCAAGCACCCAGATAGAAATAGGTGAGTAGATTAGTATGCTGGTCTTGTTTAAGCCATTTAACGAAGCTGAAAACGATAGCTGAAAAGAATAGAATTTCAAGCATGTCCTGGATTGCAAATATATTTAATAGGGCCAAATAATGGTACATTAATAACTCCTTTATTTATATTCAGTTTTATCAAGTCTCGTAACATTTGCCAAGTTGTTTTCTTTTCTGTTCCTGTTACTATGATCATTATAATAATAAGTTGAGGATTTTGTGACCGAAGAAATAACTATTTTGAATGGAAAAATTACTATTACGCCCCTTATCAGAGCGCAAAAGGCATTTGATGAGGCGGTTGCAAAAGCTCAAACGCAACTGGAGCAAGATGGGGCTATTCAACGATTTGAATTTACCTATGAGTTATTATGGAAAATTTTCAAAAAAATTCTTGCATTTAAAGGTCTTGCTATTAATAATCCCCGTGATGTTTTTCGTGAAGCTGCAAAAGAGG
>CAYPXP010000158.1:0-1562 GCA_964414965.1 uncultured Pseudomonadota bacterium | reverse complement strand
CGACTCTTTTTGGGAAATAGCTTCAACAATACCAGTCGTGCCATCCGGCGAATTATCATCAACCACTAAAACGTGGAGCTCTTTGATACCAAGAAAAAGAATCCGTTCAATCAGAGATTCAATATTTTGCGCTTCGTTGTAGGTTGGAATGACAATAACAGATTTCATTTATTCTTTCCCTTTTTTTTATTATTGCCACAAGGGCACGGAGACACAAAGAATTATTTAATAATATTCAATGATTAAATTTTTCTAAATTGTTTTTAATGCTTATGCCTTTAGTTCAGCCAGAGTGATGGGACTTTTATCAGCACAAGCGGATAATAGCTTATTAAAAATCAGATCTAATGTATATCGTCTATTTAATCTATAACAGAATGCACTTAAATACCTTTGTAAATATTTATTACTAACACCTTTGTAAGTACCTCGAATATTTGATTTCGCATTACCAATAAATATATGTACCCAAGGAAGTAATTTTGAAGCATTTTTTGGATTACCTATCACTACCGGTTTGTGATCATAACCATGTTTTTTTAAAGTACATAAAGAAGAATATGAATCGGATTTAATTGTTGAACCACTCGTGATATTTTTTTGGGCTGTTTTTTTGACATTTTCTTCTTTCATGTTTTCGACAACTGTCATTGATGCGTATTGAGGTCTATTGTCTTCAGTAAGTTGAGCAGCGACAATGACTGGGACTTTGTTTGAAGCACCACGTCCTCTGGGCCCAGATACATTTTTGCCTCCAAAGAAGCTATCATCAAGCTCAATTAGACCAGCGAGTTGATAATTAGTATCGTGTTCAATCATTGCTTCTCTTATTTTATGACACATAGACCAGGCAACTTTGTAGCTGATATTTAGTTTTCTTGTCAGGTCTAATGCTGAATGACCATTTTTGTCGTGAGCAATAAAGAAGACCATCCAAAATAATTTAACTAAAGGTGTTCTTGTTTTATGAAATACTGTACCGGCAGTCAATGAGCATTGATAACGACATGATTTACACTGATATAAGGATCGTGTCTTTATATAAGAATATTCCATACAGCCACACCTTGGACAAATGAAACCATTGGGCCATCGAGTTTTAAATAAATAACGATAGCACTTTTTCTCTGTTGAGAATAGCTTTTGAAAGTCAAAAAAATTAATATTTTTCATTGCATTTTCTCCTTTGTACATTAATTAACTGGTATAATGTACAGTAATAAATGATAAAATGCAACACTTTTTTTACTTTTAGCTGACTAAAGGGACCAAGCATTAAAAAAATAAATATCAAATCCTGAACATCGAATGCAGAAATAACAACTGAATTAAATCTTCATTTTTATTACATTAGTTTTGTATGCATTTGCAAAATAGACTTTACCGCAAAGTGGACGCAAAGGATCCAAAGAGCTGATTTTTTGAAAATAAATTGCGGTTTAATTGTAAAAGTTTTAAGAAATTTAAATAGGAATATGATCAATACGGCTGGAAAAGTGGGAAACAAAAGAAGTGAGTGGATTTTCAAAAAAAGTTTGGTAGTTAAGTGTAGAACTAAAAAC
>CAYPXP010000157.1:0-1565 GCA_964414965.1 uncultured Pseudomonadota bacterium | reverse complement strand
AAACTCCTGAAGTTAAAACTCCTAAAGTTGATAACAGTGCTAAAATCGCTCAACTTAAAGCAGAAATCAAGACATTAAATGCTGAAAAAGCAAGATTAGCACAGTCTGGTAAACGTTATGCCAGCAGATATCAAGGTCCAGCAATTTCTGAGTCAAACACTGTACGAGGCAAATGGCAAGCAAACACTCAACGTGTTAATGCAGCATTAGCTCAAAAACAAACTGAATTAGCTCAATTAGCTTAATTCATCTTTTATATAATTACTCTATTTTTGGGAGGCCTTTTGGCCTCCCTTTTTTATGGCATTTAAATTGACAAAAATAAGGTTTTACCTTATGCTTTATAGTAACTCTATGAGTTAAGTGGTGGTATTTCAAATCTATTTTATTTAAATACAGAGGTATATTCTATGAATAAGAAAGCATTAGTACTTTCATTGTTATGTAGTGGTGCAGCAGGAATGCAAGCAATCTCAATGCCAAGCATTTCATTAAAAGATATGGGCAACAAGATTTCAGCTCAATGTGCTCATCTTAAAGAAAATGTAATTAAAAGTGAAGTAGCTAAAACCGTAACTACATTTGTAAATGACAAAGCTACCGCAACTAATGAGTTTGTTAAAGCTAATCCTTACAAAGCAGCTGGCATTGCAGCAGGTATCGGTAGCGTTGCAGTAACTTATATGACTTATAAATTAGTTAAGAGATATTACAAAAAACAGATAGAACGCTTACAAGTAAAAACAACACGTCGTTCTTAATTTTTATCATAAGATAATAACAAAAAGGGGTGAATTTAAATTCACCCCTTTTTGTTACTCTATTCCTTTTTATCCCTGTTCAATAACCTGTATATGACTACCGGAAGCAGTTTTTTCGATCATAAAATGAACCGGAAATTGCTCTTTTAAAAGCGGCAAATGCGAGACAATAATAATCTTCGCAAAACGATCTTGAATCTTATATAAGGCATCCATAATCATTTGAAGCCCTTCTTCATCCTGAGAACCAAATCCTTCATCTATAATCAAGGTTTGCAATGAAGCACCAGCCCTACGGACTAATAAATTGGATATAGCAATACGTAAAGCAAAATCAATACGGAAGGCCTCGCCGCCAGAAAAAAGCTCGTAGGGACGAATTCCTGCGTTGTCAGCTATCTTTATATCTAAGGTCTCTCTGGTTCCACCGCTTTTTAAATCGCGCAAGGATTCTATAAAAATTTGGGCATTTTGATCACTTAAGATACTTAATAATAAATTTGCTTCATATTCAATTTCAGGAATAACAGATTCTATAATCAATGCCTGAATCCCATCTTTCCCTAAAGCGGTCATAATCGCCTTATATTCTTCTATATCCCCATTTTTTTGCGTTGCTTGTTCTTCATTCAACTTGTATTCTAGATTCATTTTTTCATAATGAATCCTAATCTGCTCAAGTCGCCCCTTTTCTTGCAATAAATGCGTTTTTTCTTGTTGTAATTGATTTAATTCATGGGTAATACGTAGTTCTTCAGCACCATAATTCTGTGCTTGTTCTATTTTTTTACCTTCAACTAACTT
>CAYPXP010000156.1:0-1578 GCA_964414965.1 uncultured Pseudomonadota bacterium | reverse complement strand
TATAATTCGATAGGTCCAGTAGATAAAGACAGAGATGAAAATAAGAGCAAAAATAATTGTACCAACAGGTTGATTAGTTTCAATCAGGCTGTAACAATTGAGGCTCAACCATAGTGCCGACCCAAATCCAATACAAGTAATAAAATGTTTTTTATTTTTACTTAGGACGAGATTTTTTTGTCTCATCAAAAAAGTTAAATAAGTGAGGGCGCTAGCGGTTAATAGGTTTGTGATTATTGCTATAATACGTATAGGGAGTGTAAGGGGTTGGGAATCAATGGTATGTACAAAGAAAAAGTACATTCCTGCAAAAAAAAGAGCTGAAGCTAATCCGTAACCAATTAACCCAAACACAAAGTTTTTCCAGTTAATCTTTTCAGCAGATTTAATTTTACAGATAAGAAAAGTGAAATAAATAAAAACGAGGCCCATTAATCCATTAATGATGCCATTGTAAATTAATTTTATTTGGGTGTATGGGGGATGTCCAACAAAGGCATAATAGAGTGAGTAACAGCTGCTGTAAAGTATAAAAAGAGCGAGACCGAATCCGATAATTTTTAAAAGCCATTGTTTGATGTTGTTTCTAAAAGACTTATTTTTGACGATAATATATGTCCAATAGGATAGTGTGATGCTAGTGAGCAAAAGTAGTATGGCATTGAATATGCTATCGGCTGAACTGAGAACAGGATAGATATGGTTTTTAGCAAAGTAGAAATCTACTATACTTTCTAATAACGCTTGTATGGTGAAAATAAATCCAACAATAATAAAAAATGATTTGCTCATTTTCTTTTCTTTCGATTCAAAAGACCACATGACAAAGATTTTTTAAAGATTATACTTGATTTAAGTTTTTAGTCTATGAAGGAAAATAATGAAAAAACTTTTTTTATTGTTAAGTGTGGTTTCGTTTTTGTCGGCGCAAGAGGTTGCTGAGTGTAAAGATAATGAAGCAGTTGAAGAACAGGAGCGATCAACAGCGCTGAATATTATTCGTGAAAATATCATATATGCCGTGCAACATGGCAACGTTGAATTACTAAAACAATCTCTTAATGAGCTGGGTACAAATAATCAATTTATTTACGCTGATAACATTACTCCTTACATTAAGGCAAGTGTCGGAAGTCCGTTTAAAGCTGGTATTACGTTAGGAGCCTGTGGCGCTCTTTTGATCAAGAACATTTATGATTTAAAGGATTTTAGAACTTCTGAAAAGTCTGTCTTTTCTTTAATTATGAAAAGTTTGCTTAATGCAGCAATCTTGAGAGTTGTTGTATATTTGGTACAACGTAAAAATTACCAAATAATTAACATGTTAATCGACGATAATAGATGTTGTAAGTTCCCACGAGATGCTGTTTTGCTCGAACAATTACGTCGTCAATGTGTTCCGTTTATCTGTTGCGAACAAGAGGAACTTTTTAAATTGCTTTCTTTACCATGTAACCGTTCACATCAGTTTATGAGCGACTGCCGCGCTGAAAATAGCGACAACAGTGCTGAACAAGATGCTGACTGTGGCGAAATAGAAAATGAAGATGAAGCAGAATCATTAGATGAAGCTGATAA
>CAYPXP010000155.1:0-1638 GCA_964414965.1 uncultured Pseudomonadota bacterium | reverse complement strand
AACTACATTATCTTTTAAATATATTGATCATCAATACCTTTCGATTAAATAAACTCACATTCCAACATTGCTTAGAATCCGCATTAAGTTAAACTGTTGAAGCCAAACCTTATCCTAAGTTCCCGTGATACCTAAACGCATAAAACTTATATCTTTTTACACGCCATTTAGGCATCACTTTCTCATCCATTAAATTAAGTATAAGGTATGACGTTGCGTGAGGGTCAAGCAGCATTTTTAAAAAAGGAACGATTATTCTTGAACCTGTTCAATAAATTCCAAAAGAAGAAAAATGGTTGCTTGATCCAAAAAACCGAAAAATTGTAGATGAATTAAAACACGCCTTAAAACAAAAAGCAGATGTAGATTTAGGTTCATTCAAAATATCTAAAAAAATAGTTTAGTAATGAATTTTAAGTTAAAATTTACACCAATCACTGTTGAACAGTTTGAGAAATTACCTGGGCAAAAAAAGAAGATGCTATCCGAATAGTTGTTTTAACTGGCTCTCGAGCAAAAAACAGCATTGATTTATTATAGACTATAATGACCATGGATCTTTTTAGAGAAATCTCACAAGAAACAGCCACTTTGACAATTTTCAAGCTTTTCTTTCTTTTATGACTACCAAAAAGAAGCTATAACATAAAGGAGATGTTATACTCAAAGAAAAATTTAAAAAAAATGGAAGAAATTATGTCAGAACAATTTAAAATCGCCTTATTACAATTAAATCCGTATCACAACATTCAAAAAAACCTTCTCAAGGGATTACAGGCCTGTGAACAAGCTCGTAAATTAGGAGCTGACTTAGCTGTCTTTCCTGAGTTGTGGCACGTTGGCTGCCAACAATCATTTTTAACGGTCTCTCATGCTATTGATAGAAATAGCGATTTTATACAACAATTTTGTGCTAAAGCAAAAGAGCTTAAAATGGCAATAGCCATAACCTACTTGGGCAAAAGCGCTCAACAACCAACAAACAATGTCATGATCATCGATCGAATAGGAACTATTGTCCTTGATTATGCCAAAATAAATATATGTGACTTTGAAGGTGGTTGCGACCTTGGATTAGATGCCGGTGAAAAATTTTATGTTACACCCTTACGTTATGCTCATGGTACCGTCGATATTGGCGCCATGATCTGTTTTGACCGTGAATTTCCTGAAAGCGCACATCGGCTTGCACAAAAAGGCGCTGAAATCATTATTGTTCCTAATGCCTGTCGCTTGCTTAACGATCCTGAACTTGGCGATATTCGCTTACAACAAATTCGTACGCGTGCATTTGAAAATATGGTTATCGTGGCGGTTGCTAATTATCCAGCTCCAGCTGATGATGGTAATTCTTGTGTATGTGCTGCTAATGGATCAATCATTTCGCAAGCTGGTTCTGATGAAGAAATAACAACAACGTCGATCGACTTAACAGCTTTGCGAACCTGGCGCAAAAAGGAACCTTGGGGTCCTCGATAAAATTTTCAACTTCCAACTTTGCAAACAAAATTAATTAAAAAAAACTAATTATCAGCTTATAATAAGAAATAAAAAACTATTTTGAGAAGACTCATGAATGACCGAAAATTATTCGATTTTTTCAAGGATCATCAGATTGAATATACTCTTTTCAAGCAC
>CAYPXP010000154.1:0-1642 GCA_964414965.1 uncultured Pseudomonadota bacterium | reverse complement strand
GCTTAAGCGAATCTATGAGCGAAAAGCGAAGTTGAAGGGTTTTATCGAACGCGTCACACTTGCTTAGCTCGAGCTCACGTTAAATAAACACTTTTACCCTCTTGTTTTTAATTTCTTGACATCTTCTCAAGGAACAAGCTATAATTCTATTAGAAGTATAAAAAAATGGAGGTACAGATGAAGAAGTTATTAATTATAATGTTTTTTACTGCTCAAGCTTTAGCTAACGCAACAGGTTCAAGTCCCTTTCAACCATTTGATCAATTAAATCAATTGGCACAACGAATCGAAAATAACAAACTGGTATTTAGTCCTATAATGGCAGAAAAAGATCTTAGCTTTGGATATAAAAAATTGGCTCTTAAATACCATCCCGATAAAGGTGGAACTACTTCTGATTTTCAAACTTTAGAAGCAGCCTACAATCAAGCAAAAAAATTACTTAATCCTTCTCCAGAAATGAAATTTATTCTAGATGAAGGAACGTATGTTATTGGCACCATCCCTTTAACTACATCTCCTCTTCACTTTGGCCTTCTCACAACGACAAATGATGACCCACAAAAAGGAGAACTCGTCTGTTTTGGCCCTCAACATTATATCAAAGATGGAAAAAGATCTAAAGTACGTGGTGGAAAAGCTTCCGATGACTGTTTCCGCGCACATGCTGATGAATCAGATTTCGGTTGTCGAGAGCTTAGAGCATCAAAATTATATGAAGAAAAATCTTCCTTGTGTAAAGAATCTTGTTGGAGAGGCGGAACACCTTCACTACTAAAATCTAAACCTGAACCAGCAAATTGCGATATAACATCACTATATAAGTAAATAAGTTAAAAAATAACAGCTAAAAAAAATCGAGGATTTTAAAAATCCTCGATTTTTTACTTGATAAAATATTTTTACTTTACTTGAGCAACACGCTTGGCTAAACGGCTTGTTTTACGAGCAGCAGCTTTTTTATGGATCAAACCTTTACCTTTTGCACGAGCAAGCTTGGCTTCTACTGCGACAAAAAGAGCTTTAACTTCTTCAGGTTTTTCTTTTGCTTCGACAGCTTTCATCAACTTTTTAATTGATGTTCTTAATGCGGTCATACGATTTAAATTTACAATTCTTTTTTTTTCACTTTGCAAAGCACGTTTCTTTGCTGATTTAATATTTGCCATTGAGTAACCTCTTTATACAATTTTCTTAATTTTGCCCTTTTTGAGACATTTAGTACAAACTGCACCACGATGCACAATTCCCTTAGGATCACCTATAAGCGTATATCTCATAGTATGAACATTAGGATAGATCCAACGCTTTGTTCGATTATGAGCGTGGCTCACTGAAAATGTCGCTTGGGGCCGCTTCGCACAAACTGCACAAACTTTCATGAAAATTTCACTTTCTTTAAAATAAAAATTAAGTTTCTTTAAGTTTAACGAAAATAGCTATTTTTTCAAGTTTCTTCGCGTCGAACAACATTCAAATGTCTTCCAGTTGCATATGCCATCAAGTTTAAAATGTTATCTTGATTGCCCGAATTTACTAATCTTAATGTTTGACCAACGCCCCACCCAAATAACACATAACCGGCAAACCTTATACCATTACGAAACTCATTACGCCATGAACTCCGATCAAATGTATTAAT
>CAYPXP010000153.1:0-1704 GCA_964414965.1 uncultured Pseudomonadota bacterium | reverse complement strand
TAATTGTAACCGCATGCCCTTTAGAAACGAGATGTTTCGAAAAAATATACGGGCGCACTCCATCAGCAGAATCCAAAGTCGAAAAATATTGATGTATGTATGTAATTCGCATTTATATCATCGCGAGTTGTAAGCTTTGATATTTGTAATGTTTTTGATAATTTTTGCAGGATTTCCTGCTGCAACAGTATCCTTATTGACATCTTTAGTGACCACAGATCCCGCTCCAACAAGTGCATTTTCTCCTATAATAACTCCGGGCAGTACCGTTACATTAGCTCCGATCTTTGCATTTTTTTTAACGTACACACCACGCAATAATTCCTTTACATTCTTGGAGCGTGGATACTTTGCATTTGTCAGCACCACATTAGGACCTATCCAGCACCCGTCTTCAAGAACGCAGTATTCAGGAATAAATACCTGTGTATGAACCCTTACACCATGTCCAATCTTTACATGATGTTCAATAACCGATAATGTTCCAATGCTTACATCATCGCCTATTTCATTTAGTTCCCTGATATTAGCCTTATTGCCTGTTTGAAAATTATTGCCAATCCTGTTGCCTGCATATATAACTGTATGAGATCTTATTATGGCATTGTCGCCAATAATTGTTTCAAGCTCACCTGTGTTGTATCCTCTTGGAGGAGAACCGATGATTACAAAATCCTCTATTACACAGTCTTTACCCAATCG
Organism: uncultured Pseudomonadota bacterium; assembly: GCA_964414965.1. Taxonomy (GTDB): domain Bacteria; phylum Babelota; class Babeliae; order Babelales; family UBA12409; genus UBA12409. The sequence continues at coordinate 1,002 of CAYPXP010000153.1, read as the reverse complement.
TACTCCCGGATAAATAATTGCTGTTTTACTTATCATTTTTGAACCTCTAAAAGATGTCATAATCTTGGTCTTTTATGAGCAATGATTTCACTTTTTATTACTGCCAAATCTTCTAATTCGAGTCGTTTAAAGCGTTTATCAATCTTCATTTTTTTTAATACTTTTAAAGAAGGACCATCAATAGGTGCGTTTATATATAGGATATTAAAACCACAATTTCTGATAATTTCAATGAATTGTGAATTTCTTAACCGGTTTAAATAAGTAATCTTGTTTTTAGCTAATAGTTTCCACACGAATTCAGGATATCTTAAAAAATTAATATTAGAGATTTTCTTATCAAAAGATACATAGTGGTCATGTAAACCAATCAAGTTATAAAATAGACCGATAGGCTTTAATGTACGAAAGGCTTCCTTTGTTATATTCAGAACAATTCGCTCAGGTATATGTTCGAGAACTGCATATGAAAAAAACAAATCTATCGAATCATCAGATAGATTTGTATACGATGCATCTCCTGGCGCAATATATTCAATATTCATTGAACGTAATAACGTGTCCACATCACCGTCTAAAATTATTTTTTCACTTCTCTCTTTTAATTCATTTACTGAAACACCAATATCTTCGCTTATCTTAGAGAAATTTTTTACAACTTGCAACAAAGTCATTTTTACAAGTTGTAAACGTAGATGGCGAACATGGTCGAATGTATATACCTTGCCAGCACCTAACAAAAAAAACATAATCGGCAAGGTTGGCAGCCAACCTGTACCTACTTCAACGAGTTTTAAACCTTTCAGACTTGGAAGTCCGTTCTCTGTTAATAATTTAACCATGTGAATACCATAACAAAAAGCGTTATCTACATTTGCTGGACTATTGCTACCTCGCATTTTCTGCAATTTATAGTTTATGTGCTCTCCAAACGGCATTAGAGATAGAATTGCTTGCAATAAAGCTTTATATAACCAATTCATAAAATCTTACCGTCGTTTT
>CAYPXP010000152.1:0-1711 GCA_964414965.1 uncultured Pseudomonadota bacterium | reverse complement strand
TTATCAAGCCCGTTGGACGAGCCTCATACGACACACTAGTAAAAATAGAAAAAAAAATAAAAATATTACTTGAGTTTGAGTAACCATCACATAATCAAAATTTGACGGCCGCATCATTCAACTATTGTTTATTTACAGCAAAACTGGCTGGAAATATTAGACGCCATTTGTATAACAAACATACAACAAAATACCAATAGACCTCTTTTGAAACCGTTCGTGCTGAGTATTTACAAGCCCCTTGTAAATGTATCGAAGCATGAACATCCGCCATCCTTCGATACAAATTGCTCATAAAATTCGCAATTCACTCAGGACGAGCGGGTTAAGATAACGCTCTATTGCGTAAGTTTCAGAAGAGGTCTAATGTTTAGATTGTAGCAGTCTTTTTATTGGATTAATGGATGCAAAAAAACACGTGCGATTGGAACACCGAGTGCAATGGAATCTTGTTAATGGACATATACAATTCCAAAAGGCTCCTGTTATAATTTTCCATAAATATATAAGTGAAAAAACTGGTTGCATATCATAATTCTGTTAAACCAATTGGATAACTTTTTTGAATTTGTACATTGATTAATCCCTTATCGAATGCATCTCTTAGCGGATCATCTTTTTTTAAGCTGTATATATCATCTTCTTCAATAACCAGTATTAGATGATTAGGACTTTTTATAAGCATCTCAACAAGCAATGCTTGATATGCGGTATTTATATAATGAATATTTTGTCTGAAAATTAATTTTTTTAGATTTTTCATAAACTCAAAAGTATCCATAAGAAGTCTCCATGTTGTTAGATCGAGTTGATATAGTAAATTTTCTGAAATATCTAATTCTTCAATGGTTGATAAGGTTAAATTGTAAGCAAGTGCTTGCCAGTCATTTGGACTTGTATAGGGGACGTGATAATACCAATCAATTTGTCCAAAGTTGTTGCACGCTAAATCAAGTTTTTTTAAATTTCTAATTATTGGACCAAGTTGTCTCAACATATTTTCTTCGTTGAGGTTATTAAAAGACATATTCAAATTTGTAAGTTTTTTCATTCTGGAAATCTTGTCAACAAAATGTACCCAATCCCGAGCTCTTTCATGATGTATACCCATGAAGTTTAATGATAAATTAAGTGCTGTAATATACGTGTGTTCCAACGATTTTATTATTTGTTGTGCATTTGATCCGCACATTCCACAGCAGAGACGTAGATTCATTGAAGAAATTTTTTTGTTTTGTTTAATGAGTTGTATAATTGCATGAATTTGTTCTGATTTGTATTGCTCAAAAAAGTAACCACTTAAGTCAAGCGTATATGGATTTGGCATTTTACATCTAATCTGTGCTATTTCAATTTCTTGTAAAAAAGTGTTTGATGTTTTTTGATTTATTTCGCATCCTAAAATGAGTGCTGGAATGAAAAAAATATATAAAAATAACTGTAAAATTAATTCATTCATGACTAAATCACCTAAATATTATATGCGTTAAGCATTTCTACAAGATCATTGAAAGTACTCCCCATGTCAAGAACCAATTTGAGCTTAAAACTCTTGGTTCTATCGCTCCTTCATGAGAACAGAATATCTTTTTTAAGCCGTTTTCAAAATGGACGCCCTATATAACGCCCTTTCATCCCCAGGCTTAAAAAGCCTTTGGGTATTCAGAACATGTAAATAAAAATATTACTGCTTAGATTCAAAGTATTTATG
>CAYPXP010000151.1:0-1772 GCA_964414965.1 uncultured Pseudomonadota bacterium | reverse complement strand
TCAGATAGCAACTTTTTCTTTGGTTTTTTTAGCAGCATAATACCTATTAAATGGAATCCTGGTTTAAAAAGTGCAAGCGTATGGAACTATGATGCTCTTGATGCACTTTATATCGGTATCAATAATGGCTATTCAAATATTGTTCAAGCAGCTTTAAACATGCTTCCTACTTCCAAGGCCCTTATAGATAACGGCAGAACAACAGATTTCCGTGATAAAAACATTGTTATCGATGGCAAAGTAAAAATCGATCAATACATCGCATTAAATACACGAGCACTCGAAACAAAATTAAACAGATATCGGGTAAATAAAGTCTTTATGCTTCCTATTGCCGCAGCAACTTATTTGGGAGCTGCAAAAGCAAGTTTTATAGCCAAAACACTTCTACCGAATCAGATCGAACCAGCAAGTGAAATATTAAAGAGCTTTGAAGGCAAAACAAAGTATGCATTAACAGCATTGCCGGTTATTTCAGGTCTCTTAATGCACTATTTGCAAAATCTAGAAACAGAAGAACATGTTAAAAGCTTTGAAATATTGCTCAAGTCCGATAAAGTAACATTCGACAAAGAAACAACAAAGTCGTCTCTCAGAAAATTACAACGCAAATTAACAAGCTTTGGCTTTGGCAAAAAATTCGCGAATCGCCTTAGAGCCTTAGAAGAACAACTATAAAAAATAGATTATAAATAGTTTAGAGGGTGGCATTCCACCCTCTTTTTTTACATTTTAAATTAGGGTATAATAAAATTAAACCATAACTTCAGAAAGTCTATATGCAAAAACTCATTTTTATTTTAATTGCGTTAAGTACACCTATCTATAGTCACAAAACCTATGTCTTACTACCCAGTATTCACGATTATAAAATTGTAGTGAAAGAGACTGAACATACAACTTCAACAGGATATAGCTATTATGGTGGCATGAGCAGTCACAATTTCACACAAAGCTGCGAACGCTACCTTGATCCAAAAGATGCACTTGATTTAGCTATTCGCCATGAAAATATGCCTATTTTATTAGCAGCTCTTAATAAGCTTGAACGCTTTCATGAAACAGTAGATATCTCTTCCGCTCTCTTGATCATTTGTACCAATCTTCAAGATGCTCATTCACATAAAAAATCTGGTTACATATTTTCCGGTATCCTGGGAACTCTTTCAGTGTTGCCATGGCTCTGCCGCAATGAAGTGATATCCCGTCCCTATTATTACTATTCATATCGTAGAACAACTGGCGAAACCATAGTTATCAGCGGTATATTTGCCACTTTTGCAGCACTTTGTGCATTAGGAACACACGTTGGATTCAAAGATAGTAGTAAAACGTATTTGGAAATGGTTCATGTGTTATTAAATTCACGAGCATGTATCCTCAGAGACGTATATCAACTCAAAGCGCTTTTAGCCACTATACACCCACTACTTACTCTTGATGATCAAATTAAATTGAGCTGTTGTTTACGTTAATTAGTGATCAAAAAATTTCATCAATAACATCTTGACGTTCTTTTTTGGTCATTCGTTCACTCATGGCCTGATAGAATTTTTCGTCATATTCTCGTGTTTGAACTACAACGGGCATCGCAACTGCATGCCCCAAAATAAGTGCTTGTTTTTTTGAATCAAGCGAAGCTAAAATGCCACGCAAATTAGTGGCATTATTGACGCCGGTCAAAACCCCATTAATATCTTTTTCATCATTTAATTGGGCAATAATTTTGGTCCCTATCTGAGACAAAATCTCAGAATCTATGCCTGATGGCC
>CAYPXP010000150.1:0-1790 GCA_964414965.1 uncultured Pseudomonadota bacterium | reverse complement strand
TGATGATATGTTCTCCGTTTTACAACATTTTTTATATAAAAAGAGTAGCATGCTCTTTATGATGAGACAAGGATGATTGTTTAATGGTTTCATAGCTGTGATTTTAAAGAAAATATAAATGCTTTGCGCTGGACAAAATGCCATTATTTGAGTATAATAAAAGATATAAATTTATCCCAAAATGGAGGCTTTAGGGATGTTTAAAAAAATATTTATAATACTTTCTTTACTACCTTCTTTTTTATGTGCTGATGAGAATTTTCCCTCAAGAATGCAGAATTTCCAATTAAAACATTCGCTTATTTCAAAAGTCGCAAAATTAGCTGCCATTGGCGGTATCGCATATGGCTTACGTCAGCGCGTTAATCCCTGGTTAACAGGTTTAACTGGTTTGATGAGCTTGAGTTTATATGAACGATACAAAAAAACATCTTTACTTCATGAAATTTTATGCGATCCGCGGATCGTTTATCATCGTAATTATTCGCTCAAAGAAGCATTTAGGCGTGAAACTTCCATTGATGAGGATAAGGAGATTAATGAAGACGTAATTGCCTCATGGCGAGCAAGAGTTAAAAAATACGAAAAGAAATCTCCGTTATTTTTCTTAGGCGAATGTGCTTGGGAAGATGATGTTCCTTGTATTTTAAGTAGACTTTATGAGCCAAAATACCGCGAAACCTATGAAGACAAGGTGGTTGCAGCTTTAGTTAGTAAAGCAGCTGATAAACAAGAGCCAACTCATTACGTCAGTTTTGCTTCAGGTGGAAGGTTAACGGATTTAGTTATTTTAACCAAAACACTTACCAAAAAACCGGATGCTCAGCTTCATGTCCATTTGATCGATTATGAGTATACGCCTTTTGTTTTTTACCTTAATGCAGCTGGCCACTCATGGCATGATATGGCTGCAGAAGTTACCTTTACACCAGAAATTGCAGAAAGCATGGTTGATCAAGAGCTCGCATTAAGGCTTCCAACTGTAAGCGATTTTGAGAAAAGAAAATATCAAGAACATCCTCAGGAAGTAAGAAAATACCTTAAAAAACAGCTACTTTCCTCTTGCTTAGAAGCAGAGTGTATGAATCAACAATTCATTAACTTTTTGAGGGCTACCTTTCCACAAGCTTCTTTAACCTTTCATATTCATGAAAGCACTGATGGTTATTTACGATATAGAGAAGAACAAGCCATTTCTTATCCTGATATCATTACAGCAGCCGATATGGAAGATGAGATGAGTATCATTAAGGGTAGTATTGAGGATTATTTAAAACTTTGTATATCAGCAATGCAAAATAAACCTGAGTCTATTAATATTTGGTTAGCTAAAAATCGTCAAAAGGGATGTGGCGAATTACATGAATTATCTTTACAACCCAAAACAAAGTCGACTGAGATACAAATTGAAATCGATGATCAACCTGGTATTATTTATGGGACGACCGAAGAAATTAAAAGCAATTTTTTGAAATATTTTCGATTTGCTTCCTTAATTATTCAAAATCGCTTTGGTAAAGAATTTTAAATTTCTATTAATTTTCAATGGTAACTGAATACTCTTACTTCTTATTTCTTTATCCTTCGCATCTTATTTTTTATTCCTGCGTTGTTACATGTTAATGAATTTTATAAAGTAAGCGCAGGAATTACTATTACTATTTTTGCTTGTGCAAAAATAGTAATGATACGCGGTCAAGCAGCATGCTTGCCAATCCAACTGGAAGTTGGCTGGTTTAGCTAGTCAGCTGGAAAAGTGACGTTATTTTTATATAAATTTTTTTCTTTAT
>CAYPXP010000149.1:0-1834 GCA_964414965.1 uncultured Pseudomonadota bacterium | reverse complement strand
GTTTTATTTTCTTGAAATAACGTTACAATGTTCATGGCTACAGTATACAATGGCCAATTAATAAAGTGAAAATCGTTAATTAACTTCAAAAAATGTATTGAGTGAAAAGTGAATAAGCTACGGCTGCTTGTCTCTGTTTTTGTATGGATTGTTCCGGAAAATGCTATGTGGCGAAAAATTCCAGAAAAATTGTCAAAGGCATGCGTTACTTTTAATGAGCGGTGTCATCAATCAGGCCGTGAATGGTATATTAAAGCTTTAGGGCCTCATTATCGTGATATGAGCCTGATGGATGGAGCAAAATGCAGTGCTTTATTTGCTTATGAAAAATTAAAAGGAACTTCACCACAGACAAAGAGTTTGTTGTTAGGGTTATATTCAATTGCTCCGTATATTGCCGTAAAACTTAAGGATGATCGTGACCGTTATTATGAAAAACGGTATAGAAATAGCTCGCTTGCTCAACTTTTAAATTCTGAATTGCCAGAGTATTTTGAGAAAAACGAAGATCATTTAGCGATGATCAATAAAGCTATTGATGAAAAACGATCTCTTTCTGATAAAGATAGATTAGTGGCATTGTTTGGCACTATCGAAGGGTTGTCACTTGAGCAAATGGAAACACTTTTTGATACTCAAAAAATCTTTGGAACTTGTGAAGTGCCACGATTACAGGCTTTGAGTCAGCTTCTTAAGGATCAACAAAGATCTTTAAGTGAATTGAATGACAAGGTTGAAGCATTGATAATTGAAAATAAAAAGAGAGAGAACTGATTAAAATTTCTCAAATTACTGAATCCGTAGTATAATTATTCTATCTAAACCGTATTTAAAAAAGAGTATTATGTTTGATTTTTTATCGGAAAAATTTTCTACTATCTTTTCTCGTTTAGTTGGCTCGAAAAAGTTGACTGATGAGAATCTTCAAGAAGCGATGCAAAAGGTTCAAGATTCACTCCTTGAAGCCGATGTTCCATATGAGATTGTTCAACAATTTGTTCAAGAAGTAAAAGCAGACGCTCTTGGACAAAAAGTGTTGAAGTCGCTCGATCCAGCCGAACAATTTATAAAAGTTATTTATGATCGACTAGTTGATTTTCTTTCCGCCGCGGGCAAAGAGGCTGACTTTTCGTTGCCATCGCCAGCAGTTATTATGGTTATGGGGCTTCAGGGCTCTGGAAAGACAACAACGATTGCTAAATTGGCGCATTTTCTCAAAAAAAAGGGATTAAAGAAAAATATTTTAGTTGCGTCAGTTGATTTTTATCGTCCCGCAGCTATCGATCAGCTCGAAATTTTAGCTAAAAAGGTTAATATCGGTTTTTATCGGGCTACTTCATCTGATCCAATAAAAGCTGCACAAGAGATTTTTGAAACATTTAAGCGTGGCAATTATGATCTTTTAATGCTCGATACTGCAGGTCGTTTACATATCGATAATGAAATGTTACAGGAGCTTAAAGAGCTCAATTCAACTGTAAAGTCTACAAAAAAATTATTGGTGCTCGATTCAATGACAGGCCAAGAATCGTTAAAAGTTGCAAAAGCGTTTGACCAAGAAGTTGGTTTTGATGGCGCTATATTGACCAAGACTGACAGCGACACGCGCGCTGGTGCTTCATTTGCCTTTGCATATTCATTGAAAAAGCCCATTCTATTTATAGGAACTGGCGAGAAGATTGAAGAGCTTAGTCAGTTTCATCCGGATCGAGCCGCAAAGAAAATTTTAGGGATGGGTGATATTGACACCTTGCTCGAGAGAACCAATGAGCACATTAAAAAAGAAGAGCAAGAGGCCGCAGCAAAAGCATTTATGGAAGGAAATTTTACTTTA
>CAYPXP010000148.1:0-1836 GCA_964414965.1 uncultured Pseudomonadota bacterium | reverse complement strand
TATGATGAACTCATGCCTCAAGATAATCTTAATTACTATTATCTTTATGGTTGGTCAGGACTTCTTGACCTCGATTGTCGGCGTTATGAAGCAAAGCAGCTCTACCACCAATTAAATGTTATTAAAGAGCCTCTCATAAAAAAACACTCAAAGCCTATTGTGATAATTGTTCACGCACATAGCCATGGCGCCAACATCGTTCTTCACCTTGCTGAAGAAGAAGAAAAACAACACAAAAATTTAATTATTGATCAGGCAAATTTTTATGCATTACCAGTTCAAGTAGAAACCGCTCATTTGGCGCTACACGCTATGTTTAAGGAGATCATTCACTTTTATTCAGAAGGCGATATCATTCAGATAAGTGATCGAATTAGTACAAGACAAAGAAAATCATATCGTCATTTAACTGATCTGATATCTATAAAAAACAGATTAATTAAAGAAGTTAAATTAAAAATAAATGGTAATCCGACTATGTTGAGACATCGTTCATTTTTCTTTTTCAATGCTTACTATCACAATTTGAGAAAATACAAACACTTTCTTGATTCAAATCTGGCAATTAGAGCTCTTGCACCAATACCGATCGTAGCCCTTGCACCAATCTATATGAATCTTATTAAAACTATTTCTCAAGAACATCAAGAACTTGAACTCGATATTCAAGCAGATGATCAAGAGATCTATTGCACACTCTCTTTTAATAACATTATACAAGCTAAAACAGACTCTATTAATCAGGTCGTAATGTCATATAAAAAACGGTTAACAGAAACATGGCAACCATATGCACATACCAATGATTTAAAAAAATTAAAATGGTTAAGTGAACACATTATTGCACGAACACTCAACTTATAAGTAAAAAAGGAAAAAATTTTATGGAAATAAATATACCTGCCGATATCCCTTCACAGTGCATACGAACTTTTCGCAACAATTATAACCTTATTACCCATGATAATAACTTATTATTCTTATTTGCTGGTGACCAAAAAATAGAACATCTTAATCAAGATTTTTTCGGCGAAAATATTCCACCAGAAGTTGCCAATCCACAACACTTATTTGCTATTGCTGACAACTATGTTATTGGCGCCTTTGCTACACAACTAGGGCTTATCGCTCGTTACGGAGCTCAATATCCAAAAATCAATTACATCGTAAAACTAAATAGTAAAACAAATCTATTGCCAGCCGAAGCTCATGACCCTATGAGTGAACAATTATGGTCGGTTCATGATGTCGTCACCTTCAAAAAAAATAGCGGCCTCAATATTTGCGGCGTGGGTTACACCATTTATCTAGGTAGTGAATATGAAGCGCTCATGTTACAACAAGCAGCTCAAATTATTTTTAATGCTCATCAAGAAGGACTTGTCGCTATTTTATGGATCTATCCACGTGGCAAACATATAAAATCTTATTCGCCCGAAATACTTGCTGGTTCAGCAGGAGTTGCTAATTGCCTGGGAGCAGACTTTGTTAAATTAAGTATTCCTCGTCATGCCGATTACGATGATCTTATACCAGCAGTCAAAGCAGCTGGTAATACTAAAATTGTTATCTCCGGTGGCGAAAAAATTGATGAAGAAGCCTTTTTACAGGATCTGAAAGAACAATTACAACGAGGAACGTGGGGAACCGCTGTTGGTCGTAACCTGTTTCAGCGGAATATTAATGAGGCAAGTATATTAGCTGAAAAAATTGGTTCTATTCTTTATGAGTAACATATAAAAATTTTTTATAAATTTGATAGACGTTGATATTAACCACATACCCCGAGCGAAGAAATTGTATCAAGTTTAGTGCAAACTCATCTATAAATCCGTT
>CAYPXP010000147.1:0-1837 GCA_964414965.1 uncultured Pseudomonadota bacterium | reverse complement strand
TAAAAAATTAAAAGAGATTAGTAATCTTGATTACCTGAAGTTGAGCGGTGGATTTAGTATTACTGGCTTTGGCGCCCAATTTTTGAAATCTGTCGGTGGTTCTTATACCGGTATTTTAGGATTGCCTCTTTATGATGTTCGTATTGGACTTAAAGAACTTGGTTTTTTTGATTAATGCGAATTGGTTTTTTTATGAGGCTTCCACTGTTTGAGAATTTCTTTAAATAAAATCTCTTGAGGATTTTTTTGAGGGTGTTGTTCAATTTCTTGTGTGGTCTGTTCAATGCTTGCATCAACAATGGAACTGTCAAATGAACGTAGATCAATATGGTCTATAGAAGGCATTAATTGTTTTTGTAATTGTTGATTTACTTTAAATTCTTGATTGTTTTCATAGGCTAATAATTCCAACAATGTTAAGAAATCTAAAATAGTTTCTTGGGCCTCTTGAGCATCGAATGGTTCATTATTATGAATTTTACGAGACAAAGCTTTTTTAATCAGATCTTTAAGGTCGTCACTGTAATATTCTATAAGATATTGCATAACAATGAGGAGCTCTTGCGAGACTACAAAATGATTATCATTTTCTTGAAATTCCATGAGAGCCCTTTTTTCTTTTAAGTAAACCACTTTTTCGACATTTTGTCTAAGTTATTCTTCCTCATATTCGATTTCCCAGCCATCATTAGCCTCTTCTTCTGTTGCTTTTATTACAGTTGGAAGTTGTTTTTTTAGTTGATTGAGTTCTTTAGCGCTTTTTTGGATAAGTTGTTTTGAATGAATAACTTCTTCCTCAAGTTCTTGGTGGGTGTTTTCGAATATTTTATTCATCTCCTTTTGCATTTTTTGCATCTTTTTTTGTAATTTTAGGATCATTTGAACGCCGGCGATATTGATGCCCATTTGATGCGTTAAATAAATAACTTGTTCAAGTTGTTCAATGTCCTCTTCAGAAAATAGACGGGTGTTTCCTTCTGATCGTTTGGGGGTTATTAATCCCTCTTTTTCATAGAGGCGAATTGTTTGTTGATGAATGGTAAACATTTCTGCTACAGCAGAAATTGAATAAAATGCTTTTTTTCTTTTAATTTTATTACTCATGTCTTTTTACATCATTTTAGATATTAATGTAAAATCTACGTATACTTTAGAAGTATAGCAAGGATAAATCAAGGTCTGAAGTTTTTTAGGAGGCGATTACAGATGCTAAAACAAATTGTATGGTTGATAATGCTTTGTTTTTGTTCATTACATGCAGATACACATGAGTTAGGATCATATGAGCGCATCGAAGATATTGGTGAGTATTCATTTAAAGTAAAACTTTTTTTTGATAATAATGAACTCATACAAGATTTTTTTGTTAATGATGAGTCAGTTGATCAAAAAACTTTTCATGAACGTCTTATTTCCGCTCATGAGCAAGAATTACACAATGTACAACAGCGATTAAAGACTGTTGTACATCAAGAGTTTCAGCAAATTTATATGTTGCGTAAAGAGGGGTATTTTACATTGATTAAGCAGGTGCGTGAGTTTTTGCAGAATATCAATAAGAAAATACAAGAAGAGCAATTGCAGCCATTTTTTGCATTTAGTGAAGAGAATGTTGATTCAATAGATACGCTTAAAAAAATTCAAGATCAGCTGCTTCCATCACTCTCCTTTGTTGATGAAGAGGGTGTTTTAAATGAATCAATCGATCAATTAAAAAACCTTTTTGAACAATTAGAAGAACTTTACAAATTGTTGATACAATTTTATGAAAACACTCTTGCGCGTGCACTTGAAAAGTCAGATAATCCAAGTCATCTCAAGCAGTTGCTTGAATTAA
>CAYPXP010000146.1:0-1883 GCA_964414965.1 uncultured Pseudomonadota bacterium | reverse complement strand
ATCGTATCCAAAAAACCTTATAATCTTATTCTTGATTGTCGACATACACCGGAGGAACTTGGGCAAGAAGTCACAGAGCTTATTGGAGAAACCAACCAACAATTATCAGACTGGCAATTATCAATAGAGAAAGCATTAGGATCCAAAAAATCTGACACCTTTGAAGCTCACGATAAGTCAGGAAACCCAGTAATTCTTGAGTGGAAAATGACCAAAACTCAAGAGCCTGGATATGCCAAAATAATGAATGAAGTAGAGGATCTATTCATTCAAGCATTTTCACCGAATGCAATGCGATTTATCAAAAATCATCCAGATATACCTTTTACAGTTGAGAAAAATCACCCGTATAAGCAATTAGAATCTCTCTTTAAAAATGGCATAGAGAAAGTTGATTGGAAGTTGGTTGAAGAGAAGATGAAATCAATGGCACAATCATACTGGAAAGAAAAGACAAGCGAAAATACGTGTAAAAAGTTAACAAATTCTATCTTTATATTTGTATTAGCTAAAGACAAAATAACAAAAAAATTGCTTGGTTTTTCCATTTATCAAATTGACGATGATGATCCAGCCGGAACCGTTATACTCGAACCGCTCGCTGTAGACCCTAAAGAACAAGTACGTGGCCTAGGGAAATTATTAACAAGCTCTATTTTTACAATTGTTCCCAACATTAACCGCATTACTCTTTCTGTAGAAAGTGAAAATGAACCTGCAATCAAAGCTTATCAAGCATGGGGATTTGGTGAATATCATTCTAACGATGAATTTCACAAAAACATGGAATATCTCACAAAAAAATCGGATATTTTGCAAAAAGTGGCACGTGACTTAAAATAGAAAGCTCATGTCAAAATTTAAGCTTTTGCAAGTTAATGAGCTTTAAAATAACGCGAGTTCGATAAATACTAATATGTGATAAAAAGGTTTATATTAAGCGTTTGCCCAAGCCTGTCAATCGTAAGTTTAATGAAGACAGCATTTTTTCATCTTCTATTCTGAGGCTCGAAAATATGAGCTTGATTAATTTTCTTTTTTCCTCAACTTCCGAACCGACAAATAATTCATACACACGATTTCAATAGATATTTGGCGCGATATTTTTAAATCCCGCGTGAACATGATTGAGAGTGATTGATGACTTGAAAATTTCCAGAAGTTAATTATATTTAATCATTATGAAAAATAATAAAACTCTTATCTTATTGTTATCACTTGCTTTATTACAATCTTTGTCTTTATCTGCTATGGAGCATGCAAAAGATTCATGCGCAACTCACAAAGGACCATCATCTACACGTTTATCTTCTTGTTGCAAATGTCTTTTAGCAGGTTTTGTCGGTTGTATTGCACTTTTTGAAAATGAGCACTATAGAAAAGCATACGATATGTTTGCGGCAGATCGTGCTAGAATTGCAAATAATGGCCCGTATTGGCGAAATGTTTGGCACGATCACTATTAATAATAAAACCAAGTTTTCATTAAATGGTGTACCCCGAATTTCGGGGGTTTTATTTATACTCATTAGAAGTGTTTATGCGAAGACGAATAGAAATTTACCATACGTAAAGAGTTTTGTTCCTGAGAATACTAGGTTTGGTACAACTAATATATCATCGGTATTTCGTGCTTAATATTCCCAATGCAAGCGGCAAACCAAGTCCAAAAAGAGCAAGTATAGGCGAAGCTAATAAGGCCTTGGTTATCAGATAATAGAGTTCAAATCCTATTAAAATATTGAACGGTAAAGTAACTCCTAGAGATAGAGCAAGGCTCGTAGAAACAACGTGTTTAGCAACTCCTCCTTTAGTTTTATAAATACCTTTAAGGACTTCATACATACATAATGGCGCGAGCACATAAGAAGCCGATGCCATTA
>CAYPXP010000145.1:0-1899 GCA_964414965.1 uncultured Pseudomonadota bacterium | reverse complement strand
CCCAACAACCTCTTTATCCGCCAAAATGAAATTATTACGCAGAATAAAGTCGAGATCATAAAAATCGCGCGGGGCAATGTTTTTTCTCAAAGCAGCAGCTCGAAGCTTCTCGCTCACAATCTCTTTCAGTGACATGCAATTCACTTCACCCCCATCAAAAAGCGGCGCACCTGTAAATGGATGCAAAAACTTATGTTGCACCGATTTTTTCTCTACGGCATCAAGTGGATTAAACCTAAGTCCAATCTCAAATTTAAGTAACTGCTCAGTTGGCTGGAGAACAGACTTATATGTAAAGTAATAAACATATTGCTTAGACTCATTGCGTCCTGCTTTTTCTAAACCTTCGATGCGAAAACCGAGCCTTTTGGCGAACCCTTCGATCTTACCCTTGATCGGCTGTATTGATTTGCGTCGATTACCTCGAGTCGTTGTGTATTCCGGCAAACGCATGCTAAAATCCAAATCCTCGCTCAAACGATAATAAGAATAATAAATCTTATTAAGACATGTGCCGCCTTTAAATATAAGATCCTGCGAAAGCTCATTGGTCTTAGATAAAATCAATGTTAAGTAATAATCCTTTTCGATAAGAGGCGCGCGAAAACCGGTTCGATTGGCAGTCATATTGATAACATCTGTAAATTGAGCCTTATCTTTGTGTATCATATATGATAACTCTCCATTTCGTATTAAGCATACCTTTGAACGAACCGGTAAATGAGCTTATTGCAGTATCTTCTACGCTTTTGATAATCGGAGCAAGTTCTTTATCGGAATACCCCATTCCTTCCATCAACACGCCGATTCTTTTGCGCGTTTTAATATTGGGAAATTTTGCCACAAAACGAATAAACTTCCTAGCATCGCAACGATCCTTCTTGAGTTCGCGCTTGAGAATTTCAAGAGCGCTTTTAATGCCGCCAACCGGTTTATTAAAATAGACCAAATCAACCAGTGTGCGTTCTAAGGAACTGATTATCACTTCTTGACCCTCAACACTAATCTTCTCAAGGCCATACATCCGGCTTTCTGCAACTCTTAAGAAATTGAATATAACACCGCATATTTTTTTATTTCTACGTTGCAATGAGGTGTTCAGGATGTACATTACTTGAAACAGCTGATCCGTCAAATTGTAATAGTTATACATCGTTGAATAACCTATATAATAATTGTTTCGCGGAAAAAATTGTGGCGGAATAAGCATTTCGTTTATTCCAGCTCCTCCTTCGCCATATTCAAGTGGCGAAAAAACATATACTCCGCGTTTAATAGTGGAGAAAATACCTTTCTTTTTCAACCGATAAACAATTTTATTTCGCTCGATGTCATCAAACTTGAAAAATTCATCTAAATCTTCCTTGGTGACAATACGCTTTTTCTCATAGGAAAGGCGTGAAATTACCTCGATTTCTTTCTCTCCAAGACGCTTTCTTTTTTTTGTGCTCATAATACCCTCATAAAGGATTATCGTTCATTTTATTATAATGATAGAATACCATATTTCCCCTATATGTCAATGGAAATCTGCCAGCTTGTTAATGTTGTAT
Source organism: uncultured Pseudomonadota bacterium (assembly GCA_964414965.1). Taxonomy (GTDB): domain Bacteria; phylum Babelota; class Babeliae; order Babelales; family UBA12409; genus UBA12409. The sequence goes on along the minus strand of CAYPXP010000145.1, from coordinate 346 downwards.
CTTTTTTTGCTGAAGTTACGATTTATGTCACTCCGCCAAAAAAATACAAAAGGTGGGAATTCTAAAATGGGCGGTGTTCTTATTTTCTATGAGCACCTATTACCACAAATCCCCCTCGGCCAAAACCTTTTCGTGGTTTCTGCACTGATTTTATCCCGGCCGGAAGATTATATAACGTCTGATAATAAGAAAACTTAAAGAAACCCGCACTTTTCAATAACTTTGTTAGTTCTTTAACATTAAAAAAAATGGCTTTTTTATAAAACGGGCTTTTCTTTTTTTGATAAAATTTACCGAGAAAGCTGTCTTTATCCACAATCCCTATGATAATTTTACCTTTTTTCTT
>CAYPXP010000144.1:0-1914 GCA_964414965.1 uncultured Pseudomonadota bacterium | reverse complement strand
CTTAGGTTCTGTGAACCAAATTATCTGAACCATATCAAAGCTCCTACAAAATAGATGATCGATAAGAATGATTGAGCCGTTTTTTCAAAACGAGAAAAAACTCGACGAAAATGTTTTATTTTATTGAAGAAGCACTCGATTGCCTGGCGTTCTTTATAAATGTACTTGTCGTAATCTCTTGGTTTTAAACGATTAATTTTGCATGGTATAACAGGCGTACAATTGTTATTCGATAGAAAAGTTATATACGCATCACAATCATAAGCTTTATCAGCAATAAAAGCAGTATCGGAAAAGTTTTCACTTAAAGCTTCTGCTTGAGATATATCACTGCATTGTCCTGGGGTTAAGATAAATTTTAGAGGGTTTCCTAACGCATCAACAGCAGCATGAATTTTTGTGGTAAACCCACCGCTGCTTCTTCCTAATGCTTCAGCTTGTTGACTATTTTCCCCATAACCTGCAGCACAAGCATGTGCACGAACAATCGTCGAATCAATCATTGTATATTCAGTATCAGGATCTATTTTTGCATATTCAAATAACCTTTTCCACAAACTGCGCTTGCTCCATTGCATGAAACGTTTATGTATTGATCGCCAATTTCCATAATAAGTTGGCAAAAGACGCCATTGGCAACCACTTCGAGATGCATAACATATTGCCTCAAGAAAAAGACGCAATCTTTGCACATTGTTTTTATGAATACCCTTTACTTGCATTAAATATTTCATGATTTGCTTAAATTCTGTATCCTTAATTAGGTAATGCATTACGGCTTCCTTCTTTTTGTTTGGTTAACTATTGAAGGAAGCTTAACTTTTTTTAGAAGCTTTTTAAATTTGGTTCACAGAACCTAACAAAATAAAAAAGTGAGCATATTTTCAACTTTTAGTTATATTCATGTAATAAAAAAATTTTTGAATTAGTTCAACATCATTCAAATCTTTTTTTCTTCCACGGCTTTTTTTGAAATAGAGCATAAAGTTTAAGGTAGTGTATTTAATTCCATGAAAATAAAAATGATAACGAGGGTTATAAAGAAGCTCATCAATAGAAATTTTCTGCTTGAATTTATTGGAAGTGTAAAAATCAGTATTAGGGAATGCATTAGGGCAATCTTCAAGTATAAATGTTTCTCCATTGAAATCTTCTAAGATAACATAATCTCTTTTAAAAAATTGATTTTGTATAGAAAGATCTTTATGAGGCATTTGTGATGTTGTTAGTCTTATTCGAGGATCATGTAAGAAGTCAATGTCTCCACAATCACGTAAACCGAATACAGATAAGCAAGCGCTATTGTAAATAACTACCTTATCTTTATATGTTTTATTGTTGTTCAAAAAGGCATTAAACAGAGTTTCTAATTTTTTGAAATTAGGGCAAGAATTGTGATTGAAAAATCTTAACGCCTTAATGCTGTTTTGGTTAAAAACCAATTTTCCTAATTCTATTGTTTCTTTATGCAAATCATTAATATGCATAGCGTAAGGAATTTTTACTGCACTTCTTATTTCTCTTTTACACTTTGTGGTTACAAATAAATTATGTATAGCTTTGGTGCCATAAGTTTTTTCAAGTTTATCAATATAGCTTTTATTATTAGAAAAAATCTCGATCAAGTACCTTTTCATTTCTTGATAATTAGTAGAATTGTTTTTACATTCTAAAAGATAAATTCTGAGAGGATTATAGTTTAAATAAGGAGCCGCGAACCAGAGATCAACCCCAGCCGGGTGAGAAGCTTTGGTTTCCATCTGTGATAATAGATTTTTGGCTTCTTCGCGGTCGAATAACAAATTTTTATAAGAAATTATAGTACAATATTTTTCGAAGATAGTACGAATAATTTTATCTTGTCCAACAACCACAGGCCATACAAAGGCGAGAAAAGTGTTGGTATTATTTTTA
>CAYPXP010000143.1:0-2001 GCA_964414965.1 uncultured Pseudomonadota bacterium | reverse complement strand
AAGATACAATGAGTAATGAAGAATATATAACTAATATACAAAAATTACAGTATCGATATTTATTTGTCTATATACATGAGATAATACCGAAACTTATTCAATTATTTGAAGAAGCAATTAAACAATGTGAAGAACTTTGGGATAGTGAAATTCAAGGTGATATGTTAACAAAGGAATCTAATTTAAATAAAAAAGATATAGCTGAAATTACAAGAGAATTTCATAGTTATATGGAAGCAATGACTGATTATCATAATATCTTACATGCATTGATGTTTGAACCGCAAGATTTAATACGCTTTGCTACATGGGATAACTATGATGCCACTTGTCCTCCTATTCCAATAAAAAAATTTTTAACATCAAGATCATTATTACAATATTCACAAAATAATGATTGGGATATAACTATACAATCTTTACCGCCAATTACAACAGAAAATTTGACTCCTTATGTTGCACCAATTGAGAATAGTGAAGTTGTTGCTAGCGTATTTACTGGAGCTAATTTACAAACAGTATTACCTAATTTTGTTTGTGGTCCTGGTTGCATTCCTCAAGGTGATGACGGTGATATGTTTATTATGAGCGATGATTTACTGAGAGAAATTTATAAAAGATATTCTTTAGGTATATTGATAGATTCAACATGTGCACACACCAGATATCAATATAAAAACGGAACTTATTCTGTTGTGGACCAAGAAGAAGTTAATAAATTACAAAGACAATTTAAATCATTAGATCGAATAAGTATACGAATAACTCCTGAACAAGCTCACTCAATAGCTATTATAGCACAAAATGCATTTATACGCGATGAAGTTCTAATATCATTATTGGCACGTAGCCATGATTTAGTATCAGTAATGATACCAAAAATAAAATATGAAAATAAAAATAAAAAATTTACTGGCCCCGAACAAAAATTTATGGCATTATATGAAAATGCATTAAAAACTTCAGAGGAACTAGAAACTTTAATAGTTGCTGCTAAAGCTGAACATAGGGTTTATAATACTGGGGCTGCTTCTGCCACTGCTTCTGCGACTTATGTAGATGCTAGAGAAGGAGATATGATTTTGAGTGCTTCTGATGAGTTGGGTGGTTCAAAACACAAAAGATCTAAAAGGCGTAAACATGGTTCAATGAAAAAGATCAGGAATAAGGCTAAAAAAACAAAGAAACGGTGTAAAAGGCACACTAAAAAGCGTATTCGGAAATAATATATTTTGAAACCTACTTAAAGAAAAACCCAGATTATCGATTTTTATTTTTCGATTACATAACGAAAAATAAAAATAAAAAAGGGGTTCCCCCCAAATTTTATTAGTAAACGAATCGTAAATATACATAGTATATATTCTTACCTTCATTAAATGCAAGCTAAGCTCCTTTTTAAAACCTACAAATATACAAGTTAGTTATTAATTATTTATTCTCTTACCTTAAATATCCATGATCTGTCTGGCTAGCTTGACTCCGGCTGAGAGCTTTTTGTAGTTTTTAAATTTCTTTACGTCGCGAATAGAATTGATTTCCTTCATTAGCGGCACATTTTGGAAGCGGACAAAGCAGTCGTTGTCTTCTTTTAAAGGGGATTCGACACAAGGTTCATCAACAACCGCGACCTTTTTGACCTTTTTTGCTTCTTTTAAAGCTAGCTTTTCCGCTTCTTTTGCTTGTTTCAAGGCCAACTTTTCGGCGGCTTTTGACAAGATCTCCTCTTCCTTGAGCCTCAGCTTTTCAGCCTCTAAAGCTTCTTTTTCCGCTTCTTTAGCTTCTTTGAGTCTCAGCTTTTCGGCTTGTTTTTGTTTCACTAAGGATTCCTTGAGTCTCAGATTTTCAGCCTCTAAAGCTTCTTTAGCTTCTTTGAGTCTCAGCTTTTCAGCCTCTTTCTCTTGTTTCACTAAAGCCTTCTCTGTTTCTTTCTGGATCTTTTCCGCCTCTTTGGCTCTCAGCTTTTCAGCCTTCTCAGCCGCCTTGTCAACAACTGCCTTG
>CAYPXP010000142.1:0-2029 GCA_964414965.1 uncultured Pseudomonadota bacterium | reverse complement strand
TAAATTATTTTTTCATGAATGAGCATTTTTTCAGCGACTCGTTCAAAAAGTGGCGCTGCTACCATTGAGGCATAGAGTAATCGCTTTACTTGTGCCTCTTTGACGTAGGTAATAATTACTCGTTTATAATTATCTTTTTCAATAATTCCAGAAAAGGTAAAAATATTTTTTTTATCATTATATTTTCCATTTTCAATGAGGTTTGCTGTTCCTGTCTTGCCCATTACACGATAACCGTTAATTTGAGCTCGTTTAGCTGTTCCTTGTAAAACGGTATTCGTTAAAATCTCTTTTATCTGCTCTATAGTTTTTTGGCTATAAAGTGGTTCTGATGATGGCTGTTGCTTTCCTTTGATGATATGAACTGGTGTAAATTTGCCATCGTTAGCAATAAGTGCAAATGCCTGGGCTAATTGCATCATGGTTGCCCGAATTTCATAACCAAATGAGAGTGATATAATAGAGCGTTTTGACCATTGTGATGGCGGTGTAATATATCCGGCTTGTTCTCCGGGGAAATTAATAGCCGTTTTTTTGGTAAAACCAAATTTTAAATAATAATCGTAGAGTTTTTTCCCAAGACGCATGGCAACTTTTGCGGTACCAATATTATTTGTTTTTTGTATAACTTCGGCAAAGGGAATAATGCCATGAGCTGCAACCGTATTTACCTTCATACCATCGATATAAGCACTTTTTGCATCTTCACAGTTGATCATTTCATCAGGAGTGACAACTCCTTCTTCTAATGATGAAGTTGCTGAGAAGACTTTTATAACTGAGCCGACTTCATAACTTTCGGTGAGCGGTAGATTTTTTGTAGAAGCTTGACTGAGTTCTTGAAGATCATTTGGATTGAAGTCTGGATAAGAGACTGAAGTTAGAACCGCGCCGGTAGCTGGATCAAGAATGACAACACCTCCTTCTTTAGCCTCAAATTGTGTAAGAATATCTTTTAATTCCTCATAAGCTAAAAATTGTAAATCGCTATCGATGGTAAGATAAATAGAGGTTCCAACTTTGCCGTGAGATTTTGTAGTTTTATTAAAGTAAAAATGACCAGAACGAGCATCTCGTTCCAGCGAACAGATTGTTGCTTCGCCTTTGAGTTGATTATCATAAATCTGCTCTAAGCCGAAGAGTCCGTTATTATCGATATCAGTTATACCGACCAAGGTTCCCATTGTTTCTGCTGGATAAAAACGACATGGCTCTTTAATAAATTTAATATCAGAAAGGGTATGTTCTTTGATGAGCGTAATTTCATGAGGAAGTAACTTGCGTTTAACGTAGAGAAAATGTTTTGATTTGTTATTTTTCCAGCGAGTATGAGCTGTCGGAAAATGTTTCTTAAGAAACGATGATAAGGTTTTTGAATTTTCTAATTGTTGGGGCAAGATAAAGGCCGATAAACAATCGGCATTGATTGCTATAGGTTTGCCTTTGCAGTCATATATCAAAGCGCGTGGTGGATCAGTTTTGATGGTTACATGATATTGTTGATTACCCAATTCACTAAAAAATTGTTGTTGAATGATCTGTATATAAAAAATGTTGCCTAAAATAAAGAGATAAATACTGAAAAAGAATAAAAAAATAATTCCGGATCTCATCTTTTTATTATCTTGCATTATTATTCCTTATTTTAATGAGGTCGTTGGTTGTGTGGTTGTTTTGTTGAATTCTTTTAAAGAGATCTTCTTAGCTTGATTAAGATTCATTTTTTTCATGCCTAATTTATCAATGGCATATTTTTTAATTTTTTTAGGATTTTTTAAATTGTATAATTCTTTATTAAGACTCTCTAGTTCATCTCGTAGCTCATGACGCGTGTTTTCTAATATTTGCTGTTCATAAGAAAGTTTAGTTAACAGACTTTGTTTATAAATAAGCATGAAAATAAAGATTACATTAATAAAAACAAAAAAGATAAGTGATTTTTTTGTTCGTGTCATGATATAAACCCTTTTTTAGTAACACGAAACTTTTTTATTAGTTTAGCTGAGTCGAGACAATAAAAGAAGAGATG
>CAYPXP010000141.1:0-2043 GCA_964414965.1 uncultured Pseudomonadota bacterium | reverse complement strand
AACAAGGTAATTTTTCAACAAATATTGCTTTTTTAAGAACAGGGATGGCCAAAGTACATATTACCGGCCCTTACCACGAACAAATTGTAAAACTAGTAAAAGCACCTACATACCTTGGTCTGCCAACTACATTTGGGAACAAAATAAATCAGTATTCAGTAACAGCAATTACTGATGCAAATGTATGTTTTATCGACATAGAAGTATTTCGTAATCTTTTAAAAGAAAATGAGCGATTTTCTTACCAAATAATCTTGGAATTATGCAATAATGAATTAGACTCATTTCATCGATGCGCTAACCGAACTCAAAAAATGATACGTGGGAATATGGCTGATGCAATTCTTAACTTTGCAAATAATATATTCTTATCAGACACATTTACCCTTCCGTTGTCACAATCCGAATTAGCTAATTTAATAGATACCAGTCGTGAGAGTGTGAGCCGTGTGTTAACTGAATTAGACAAAGATGGTGTAATAAAAATAAAAGGCAAAGAAATTACAATACTGAATAAAAAATCATTGCTTTTGATTAGTACAATAGTTCGTTATTCTTTTAAATAAAATGCTGATAATCAGCAAAATAGTTTGATTTTTATTTGGATAAGTCATTGAAAATCAGTATCTTTATAGACACTTCACCTTCTATAATGATATGATTTTCAAGACTCATTTAACATACAATTTGCTCTGTGAGCAATGTTTTTTAACATTAAAGCCATTAAATAAATGGCGTAAAGATTTTATCAAAGACGTTCTTTGGCTTTTTTTGAGTATTTATGGTCGCATTAACTTCTCGCAGTTAGGCAGATATGGCAAATCATGTGAACAACGCTATCGACAACAGTTTGAAGAATCATTTGAATTCTTAGAGTTTAATGCTGCTTTGGTAAAACAGTATTGTAGTGAGAGAAAGGTCATAGCTTTTGATCCATGCTATATTCCAAAATCAGGAAAAGAAACCCCGGGCGTAGGACGTTTTTGGTCGGGTTGTGCCGGAAGTGTCAAATGGGGCTTAGAAATTGGTGGAATCGCAGCTCTTGATTTAGACAATCATACTGCCATTCATTTGGAGGCTGTACAAACTATGCCAGACAATCAAACTACCTTGATAGATTTTTACGCCAAAGTATTAATCGATAGAGCTGAAGACCTTTTGAAAATATCAGATACAGTTGTATGTGATGCCTATTTTTCTAAAGAACCATTTGTCACTAAACTTAGTGAGGCTAGTATGCATGTTGTATCACGGTTTCGCGATGATGTTCGATTACAATATATTATCCCAAAAGTAATGACAGGAAAGCGCGGAAGACCTAAAGAATATGGTGGCGCTGTTGATTTTAAAAATATGGACATGAACCATTTTAATCTTGTAAAGCAAGAGAATAAAGACATTGAAGTTTATACAGCAATAGTAAAGGCAGTTGCACTAAAACGAGTTGTAAAAGTGGTTCTTGTACATTATCTTGATAAGGGCAAGATTAAGACCTCTAAAATATATTTCTCTACCAAAACCTCATTTGAGGCAATGGAGATATTGGATATTTATCAAACTCGTTTCCAAATTGAGTTTCTTTATCGGGATGCGAAACAATTTACTTCACTCACAACCTCTCAGGCAAGAGACGTAAATAAATTGGACTTTCATTTCAATATGTCACTTACAGCGGTTAATGTAGCAAAGGTCGTGCATTGGTTTCCAATTCCAAAAGAGGAAAGAAAAGCGTTTTCATTGTCTGACATTAAAACCATCAATCACAATACTTTACTGCTTGATCGATTTATTTTAATGTTTGCAATTAAACCAAACGTACTCAAAAATAACCAGAATGTCAAAGAGCTATTATTATACGGCACAAATGCCGCTTAGATATTTCTAATTTTATAACGAACTATTGAAGTTAATAATGCAGTTAAAATTATTGCAAAGAACCTGGCTAACTGCTATCAAATCAAACTTATTAATAAATTTTAAATTTGGGTGTTGAAATATTCAGATTGGTGAATTTTACTATGGGCTAGCCGATAGTAGTGGAAG
>CAYPXP010000140.1:0-2057 GCA_964414965.1 uncultured Pseudomonadota bacterium | reverse complement strand
GTTAAAATACCCTTAAGTTTCAGTTCAAGCATGCTATGCCATACAATAGGGCCTAGGTTTATATCCTCTTTTGTAATGCCAGTTTCTTCGTATATTTCTCTAAAGGCGGCTTCTTCAAGTGATTCTTTTCCCTCAATTCCTCCACCAATAGTACACCAAAACCTTTTGTTTTTTGTTCCTTCTTTTGCGCTGATATCGAAATTTTCATAACACATAAGAAGAAGCTCATTTTTATCATTAATAAGAAGTACTCTCACTGCTTTGCGAATAGGAATGGCCATACAATAATCCTTCATTAAAAAGAGAAAGAATAATAACCGAAAAATTTTAATCATAAAAATTTTGCTAATTTTAAATATTTCTCAAAGGCTCAACTTTAGCGGGTACAAAACATAAAAGTGCTTGAGCTTCTGACTACAATTAATAAAATCTATTTTTTTTGTGCATTTTTAATGAGCTGTACCATCTCTTGTCTTTTTTCATAATGAGGACAGTCACCTGCATAATGCAACGCGGTACGATGAAAGTCATAATCTTTAATATTAGAATCAGCGCCAGCATCAAGAAGTAATCTTACAATTTCAGCATGACCTTTATTAGCTGCCCACATTAAAGCTGACATACCATGATTATTAGTAGCATTAAGATCAATATTGATAGCTTTATTCTTAGAAAACAGATTATAAACTTTTTCAATGACATTCATATTTGGTTTATAACTTTTTTCATCTAGAAGCTCTTTTACCACATCTACATGACCATTATCAGCAGCAGCCATCAAGGCGGTAGCACCATGTTTGTTTTTTATGTTGGGATTGGCGCCTGCTTTAAGAAGTAGTCTTACAATTTCAGTATGACCTTTATTAGCAGCGATTTTCAAAGCAGCAAGACTATCGTCGTCTTGTATGTTAGGATGAGCACCTGCTTCAAGGAGTAGTTTTACAACTTCAGTATGACCGATATCAGTAGCATACATCAAAACAGTCCAATCAGCTTGAGGACGAAAGGTAACAATATTTCTTTTATCCCTTTTAATATTAGGGTCAGCTTTGCAGCTTAGTAATATGCTTACAATCTCTACATCATTCCTTGATTTGAATTGAGCAGCATTCATCAAAGGAGGAGTTCCGTCTAGCGTTTTGATATTCGGATCAGCACCTGCTTCAAGAAGTAATGTCACAACTTTAACGTGGCCTTTAGTGACAGCATTCATCAAAGCGGTATTCCCACCCTTAGGTATATCAAAATTATACGCTAACTCGCAGTCACGTAATTGACTTTTATCTACCATGTTAGGATTGGCACCAGCTTTAAGGAGTAGGCTTACAACTTCAGTCTGACCCCACAGTGCAGCCTCCATCAAAGCCGTACGTCCTACATCATTTCGACCTTCAATTCCACCGCATTGATAGTTAACATTTATTTGAGGATTATCTAAAGCAATCTTTATATCCTTTAAATTACCTCGTCCTGCAGCTGATATAAATGAAAGACTCTCTTCTTCAGTATTGTTATTTCTTGCAAGGTTGATACTAGATTGAAGCAATAAGCCTGTAATTATTAATAATTTGATTTTTTTCATAGATTTCATTATCGAACTTTACTCTTTATCGTTTTTCAATCAATCATAACTTCACCCCTTAGATTAACTTATTTTAGGGATTTTGCCAAGGCCAATAGACAAAAAATGCTTTATTTAGAGGGGTTTCTAAGAATTAACTCTAAACATTCACTCAGCTCTTGAGATGCTACGTGAGACATTCAAATCGCCGATGAAGTATAAGAAATGGTTTTAAGCGGCTTACAAGAGCGTCAGTGCGGTTTAAAATTCATTTTACTGGCCGTGCCAACCGAAGCTCTGAAGAGCGAAGATTGGCGTCCCTAATGGGATTCGAACCCATGTTTTCGCCGTGAAAGGGCGATGTCCTAGACCCCTAGACGATAGGGACGCTTAATTTTATTTCAAAAGGATTGGATAAAAACTTGGTGAGCCGCGTTGGATTCGAACCAACGACCCACAGCTTAAAAGGCTGTTGCTCTACCAACTGAGCTAGCGG
>CAYPXP010000139.1:0-2074 GCA_964414965.1 uncultured Pseudomonadota bacterium | reverse complement strand
AAAAATACATGTTTTAACGATCTTATATTACGTAACAATATATAGGGACGTCCGGCCTTGGCATATTTTAAGCCTAATTTATCAGATTCACGGCGTAATAAATTGAATCGTCCTTTATCATCTTTTTGTAAAGAATATGAAACACGCGCAATACGTGGCTTTAATTGTTTATACACTTCAAGCGGATTACACGTAATAAAGGAAAATAGAGACAAATTATTTTTTGTTGATTCATAAACAAATAATTTTTTAACTTGAATATCACCCAACGTTACCGGTTTAACTTTTTCAGGCTGAGGTTGTTTGCCTTTTTCACCTTGGCCAGCTACCGGAGCAACACTTTGCGTTCGTAAAACACCTTCATGCTTTTCAAGAACCTTTCTCGCCAAATCTAAATCACCAATAATCGGCACAAAAGCGCCAGTAACATCTTTTTCAAAGCGATTATAAAAAGTAACAACATTTAAATCAGCAGAAACCATACTATCAACATGCGTCAACAAACGAGTTGTCTGATTATAAATCTGAAAAAGAGTCACGGCTATACCAGAAGATATCGCCAACGCAATGACCAATTCAATTAATGAAAATCCCTTTTTCATGATTTTTCTTTTTTTATCGGTTTATTAAATTTAAAAAAAAGTAACTGCTCATTTTCTTTACCAAATAAACCTTCCCAAGTCGCTTCTATAATTATTTTTTTAACATACATTAGCTTCTTTAACAGTTTATTGGGTAAATCCTTGAGATCAAAGCTATCAATTTTTATTTCAGTTTTAGGCGCATCAATATTCTGTTTTTTTTCAAATTCTTTATCATGTTCTTCACGAAACATCTCGGGACTATATAAAACATTTTTGAGTAATAAAATACGTTCAAGTTGAGCATTATACGTAATATCACTACGAAAAGCATTATTTTGCAATGATAAAATACTTACTAATAAAATACCCATGACTGCAATTGCAATCACAGCTTCAATTAACGAAAAACCACGTTTATGGTTGTTGAAATTTATCATAATAATCAAACTGAACATTAAAGGGATTTAATACTAAACCAAATTTTTCAGTCTCTTGTTCACTATCTTCTTCACCTTCATCGACAATGTTAATAATAACAGCTTGCGCCAATCCCGAAGGAACAATAAAAAACCACGCATCTTTTGCTTTTCGCTGTAATTCGTCTTTTCCCTCTATATAAAAATTTCTAAAAAAATAACGGGGCGGAATTGTCATTTGCGTATCTAAGTATTGACCTGTAATCGCGGTAAAATATTGCGGTTTATCTGGCTTTGTAAGATCTTTTTTCTCTCTTAGCTCAATCTTTTTATTGGTAAAGTCAAAATAGATCATTTGCAACTTCTGAGAAGTAAGCGCTTGTTGCCAAGCTGCTTGCATTAGACTATTCAGCTTGGCAACAAATGTTTTTGTTTTCAATCGCTCTTGCGGTCCACGCAAATTCGGAACTATGACAACGCCCAAAATGGCTATAATAGCGATTGCAATAATAATTTCTAATAACGTAAAGCCATTTTTTTTTACCATAGACGATTTATTTTATCGTCCAAGCATCAATTTTTTGAGGATCACTCGGATCACCCATCGAATAAAGATCAAATGGATGAGGAACGCCACCCTTAATTAAACGATATTGATAAGGTTGATTCCATGGATCTAAAATATTTTCGCCTTCAATATTCATTCCCTCAATAAGCGCCTTTTTACCTTTAGCAAGGTCTATTAATTTAGGAGGATAAGTTTGTGAAAATGCATAATATTGAAAAACCGCTTGTTTTAAATTAAGAAGTTCTGTATTAACTCTTTTGTCTTTAGCAAAACCAAGCAATCCCATCAAACGAGGACCAACCGTAACTGCTAAAATACCCAAAATAGCAATTGCTATTATCAGTTCCATTAAAGAAAAACCGGCTCTTTTTATCATAAAATACCCTTTCTTATTTACATCCCTTGTAACGCTAATTCCTGCATACCTAACAATGGCAATGCTATAGCCATAACAATAAATCCTACAATTACCGCTGTAAACAACAACATAAATGGTCCAAGTTGAG
>CAYPXP010000138.1:0-2097 GCA_964414965.1 uncultured Pseudomonadota bacterium | reverse complement strand
TTATTGGGTCAAATTGGAGGGGACGGCTCCATTGGCCAACGTTATCGTCCGCAAGAAGAAATAGGAAAGCCCCTCTGTTTTACCTACGATTTTGAAAGCGAACAAGATAACTGTGTTACCGTCCGACACCGTGACACCATGGAACAAAGCCGCGTTTCTATAGATCAAATCGAATCACTTATAACAAATCTTCTTTCTGTTTCTTAAAAAAATTATCATAGGAGAGTTAGTTGTGCTCAAAAGGCTTTACAATTTTTTTTCAGGATTTGCGCATCAACCATTTTCTACGATAATTTTCGCATTTTTATTTTTTATCGAAGCCATCTTTTTTATTCCGGTTGATCCCATTCTCATTATGTTTTGCTTAGAACGACGAAACCGTGCACTATTCTATGCAACAGTGGCTACCATTGCTTCGGTTATAGGTGGCATTGTAGCATATTTCATCGGCGTTACACTCTTTGATAGTATTGGGCTTAAAATGATAAATATATTCTCCTCAATGCATACCTTTAATCGCATTACTCATTTTTATAAACTTTACGAATCACAAGTAGTATTATTTGCAGGTTTTACCCCTTTTCCTTATAAGATAATCACTTTAAGCGCTGGCTTTTGTAAGTTACCACTTCTTCCATTTATCATTTATTCGATCATAGGCCGTGGTGCTCGTTTTTTCCTGATAGCGCTTCTGATAAAACAATATGGTTCATATATACAACGTTTCATTGATCGTTATTTTAATTATCTCGTTATTTTATTTACATTGCTCATCGTCCTTTGTATGGTAATTTTAAAGTGAGTTAGTTTTTTAAAAGGATCCACTCATGCCAAGAATGCTTATCCATCGTTATCCGGGCCGCGCGATTTTAGGTGCACTATTTTTGACGATCACCTTAGGCACCCTTGCTCTCGCACTTCCCTTTTGTCAAACAACACCTATCGGATGGCTTGATCTCTTTTTTACCTCAATAAGTGCCACCACCGTAACAGGATTACTTACGACTCCCGTAACGAATTTCACTATGTTCGGCCAATTTATTATTTTACTTTTGATTCAAATAGGCGGACTTGGACTTATTACCATGCTTCTTTTTTTTATTTCATTATTCATGGATATTGGATTAACAACACAACTTATGGCTGGAGAAATTTTAGAAGTCGAAAGCATAAAAAATATCCGAAGAATCATCAAATTTATTATAGGCGCAACACTCGGATTTGAATCGGTAGGGGCCATAATTACCCTTATTGCTATCCGCGACCTCTACCCTTTAAAAGAAGCCATTTTTAAGTCAATATTTCATTCAGTCTCTTCTTTTTGCAATGCAGGCATCTCACTATTTCCTAACAGCATGTCAGCGTTCACTCATAATCCACTTATGCTTCTTACTACCTCATTCTTAGCATTTTTTGGTGGCCTTGGATTTTTAGTTTTATATCATCTTGTTCATTATTTTTTCTGGCCCAAACAACCACGAAAAGTAAATCTTCATACACGCATTGTATTATTAAGCACCTTTTACATTGTCATTATTAGTTGGATTTTATTTTGGATATTAGAACATAACAATACCTTGATTGATATGAGTCTTCCGTATCAATGGCTCAACTCATTTTTCAATGTCATGTGCATGCGTAGCACCGGATATCTCAGTGTTAATTTCAATAATTTACAACTTGCTACCATATTTCTTATTATGTTGGTCGGATTCATAGGCTCATCACCTGGCTCAACGGGAAGCGGTATCAAAACTACTACTTTAGTCATTCTTCTGGCGACTGCTAAGGCCATTATAATGGGGCAAGATTTTGTTCATATCAAACAACGTAAAATTAAAAAGAGCCAAATTTATCGGGCAATTACTATTTTAATGATTGCCCAAACATGGATCATTATTACTACGTTCTTCTTACTTATTACAGAAAAAAATCTCAGTTTTCTCGATACCCTTTTCGAAACCGTCTCTTCATTTTCAGTCTTAGGAATAACATCTGGTATCACACCGCTTCTCTCTACTGTTGGTAAATTTTTTATTATGGCAAGTATGATGATCGGTAGAATCGGCACGTTAACCCTCGTTCTTGCATTTACTA
>CAYPXP010000137.1:0-2099 GCA_964414965.1 uncultured Pseudomonadota bacterium | reverse complement strand
CCATAGCAAGTACATTGAGTAGAATTTTATTTACATTGATTTGGAGTTGTATTTGAAAAGTAAATATTTTTTACTTTTATTTTTTTTACTAAGTAGCTGCCGTCCATTATTAAAAAAAAATTTGTTGAAAAACCCTGTTATTAGGCATGCGCAACTTTTCACTATAAAGGTCCAAGGAGTTGAGTGTCGTCATTGTATTTTATCGGTATTATATTTGTTGAAATCGATAAAGCCGATTGTTCAAGTTAAATCTTTTTGTCCTAAAGAAAAGTACGATCAAGCTATTTTTGAGTGTTTTATTAAACCGTCTAAAAAAGATCCTTTTCAAATTATAGACATACAAAAAAAACTTGCACCAGAAGAATTTAAACTTCAATCAATGGCCGGGGTATTTTCAGGTATATTAACTATTGAACAGGATCAATTGAAGTTTATACCAGAACTTTTGGGTAAACCGCTGCCAATTATAGGAGAGCATCAAGAGTTAGAAGTGCAAGTCGACAAAAAAGTTGATTTAGTTGGTACCATTAATTTTGATGATCGACAGTTTTATATTAATTGATGCCGTCTATAAAATTCTTAATTTGAGGGAAAAGATCCTGCTGTTGATAAAAGGCACCAGTTGTTGCTGTTTCAATAATTTTTCCATCTTTCATCAGATGTATAGTTGCGGGTAATTTTTCTAATAAGGTTATGTCATGAGTAGCGACTAAAATAATAAGATCATTTTGAGCCAATTGCTTAATATTTTGCGCTATAAAGTTAGTAAGTGTTGGATCAAGCGCAGAAGTTGGTTCATCAAAACACATTATTTGAGGATTTAAAGCTAAGGAACGAGCAATTGCTAAGCGCTGTTTTTGTCCCCCCGACAAACCTGATGGGTAGGTGTCGGCTTTTTCTGCGAGCCCATATTTTTTGAGCAGTTTAAATGCTAACTGATTTGCTTCCTGATGAGATTTTTTTTCAACTTTTTCGATAACAAAGCTAATATTTTTTAAAGCGGTCATGTGCTCGAAGAGATTGAAATTTTGAAAAATCATACCGATAAGATGATTTTTGTTTATTGTTTCTAATTTTAACGTTTCGTTATTGAGCTCAAAAGCGCCACTATCTGGTTTTTCCAAATTTGCTAAGACGCGAAGTAATGTTGATTTGCCGACACCAGATTCGCCAAGAAAAACCGCGATTTCTCCTGCTTTAACTTCAAAATTGAGGTTATTCAAAATCTTTTTATTATTAAATGTTTTATTTAAATTTTTAATTTTAAACATAATTCAACTTTTTTTGTACATGGCTAACCATCAATGAGACGGTAGATGTTAAGATGAGATAAATGAGCCCGACAATCGCATAAATTGAAATGGCATCATAATGTCTACTGATGATAATTGAGCCTTCTTTAAATAGTTCCATGACTCCCACGATAGAGGCTAGACTTGAATCTTTAATGAGTGTGAAAAATTCATTTCCCAGTGCTGGTAATATAGTGCGAAAGGCTTGAGGTAGAATGATGTAACGATTAATTTGCAATGGTGATAATCCTAAGATTTGTGCCGCCTCTCGCTGCCCTTTACTTACTGATAAAATTCCACTGCTGATGACTTCACAAATGTACGCAGCACTGTTGATGCCAATAGCCAAAATTGCTGCATATATGTCAGGAATGGGTAAGGGAATGATATAAACAAAGATAATAATTTGGAAGAGCATAGGGGTGCCGCGAATAATGGTTATATAAAATGAGACAATTCGCTTTAACCATTTATTGTGGCTCGTTTGAGCAATACCCAATAGCGTGCCGCCAATTAAGCCGATAATACAGCTCAAAAAAGCGATTTTCAGTGTGATAAGAGTTCCATGGAGCAGTGCTGGCAATGATTCGTAAATAAGTGCAAGATTAATCATATAATTTCCATTTTTCTTTGAGTTTTTCAACAGTGCCATGAGCAATGAGGTCATTGAGGACCGCTTCTACTTTTTGATAAATATCGGCTCGTTTCTGAGAGATCACAAAGGCATATTCTTCGGTAACATTTTCAATTGGATTAATATTAAACTGCTCTTTGCCATATTGTTTAAAATAAGGATTAATAGCCGTT
>CAYPXP010000136.1:0-2101 GCA_964414965.1 uncultured Pseudomonadota bacterium | reverse complement strand
GTTGTTGCTTTCAAAGGGCTTAATTACGCAATAAATCAGCCATCAATTAAGCAGCTTTATATTCCTACTTCTGAAGATACACGTTATAAAGCTCAAGCATGGATTGAAGTGTTCGGCAATCGGGGTTCTAAGAGTATTGGATCAACCGTTAATGCGCTTAAGTTACCATTAAGTAAGTCTTATGGCGCGGTTGCGGGACTTTCCATGTATCTCAGTATCGCATCTATTGCGTCATTTGGGCTTCTTGGGTTATGGATCATTGTTGCTTTCTTCGTATCAGCTAAATACAATAAAGCAATTAAAGAAAATACGGCTGTATGTTGACAACAGCGCAGTTTGAGATATGAACAAAAGGCCTTCTGAGCAAAAGCTTGGGAGGCCTTGTCGCTTTTAAAAAGGGGTGGGTAGGAGAAAGCGCGAAGTAATGGTGTATTTCTCAGAAGGGTATATATGAAAACTACATTTATTCAGTCGGTGAAAAAGCTTTGGTTGTTAGATAAGAATGAGCGCGATAAACTTTTTTGGATGACTGTTGTCTTTGCCTTGGTTATTACTGCTTATACAGTTTGTAAAGAGATGAAGGATCTTGTCTTCGTACAAATTGTGGGCGAAAGTTATGTTAATTATGCAAAACTTGTCTCTTTTGTTGCTTTAATTCCAGCTATTTTATTTTATTCTTATTTAGTTAATCGTATTCGGCGGTATCAACTTCTCTGTTTTTATACCATTCTTTATGGCATTTTAGGTTTAGTTTTTGCCTATTTGCTTGGCCATCCGGTCATAGGTGTTTCTAATACTGATACTGATCCATGGCGTATTTTTGGTTGGATTTTCTATATTTTTATTGAAGGATATTCTCCTTTTGTGGTCAGTGTAACCTGGGCATTTATTAATTCCATTTTTAGTCCTAAAGAAGCAAAAGATAGTTATGGCTTTTTAGTTGCCGGCTCAAAGGTGGGTGGAATCCTTAGTGCAGCCTTTGCCTGGTTTTTATTGAAGCCGTATATTCCGTTGACCAGTTTAGTTAAGCATCAGATATTATTAGTTTTGCCTTCATTGGTGATTTTATTAGTGCCATTTTTTGTGATGCTTTTAATGAAGAGAGTTTCGGGGCACTTGCTTCATGGCTATGAAGCTGCGTATGAATACCAGAAAGAGGCAGCTAAAAAGAAAGAGACACCAGGTATTTTTGCAGGATTAAAATTACTAGTTCAACAGCCTTATATACTTGGCATATTTAGTATTATTTTCTTTTATGAAGTGTTGAATGCGGTATTAAGCTTTTTACGTATTATTTATGCCAAAGGAGCGGCGGTTAGTACCGATGATTTTGGTAGTAAGCTTTTTGCGCTTGTAATTGGTTACCATTTACTTGGTTTTGTTGTAGCGCTATTTGGAACTAATACCTTATTGCGATGGTTTGGGGAACGACGTTGTTTGATTTTGATCCCTATTGTTATAGCAATATTACTCTTTGGCTTTTTGGCTTTTGGTACCTTTGGGGTTTTGGCTTTTGTTTTTATCGCTATGCGTGGTATTAATTATGGCTTCTTCTATCCAGTTCGTGAAAGTCTGTATATTCCGACCGTTAAGGCGGTTAAATTTCAGTCTAAGGCATGGATTGATGCCTTTGGAACTAAATTTGCTAAGAGTGTAGGAGCCGAATTTAATATTGTTGCGGTTATGGTGAGAAATTCTTTTAGCCAAGGAATGTTCCAATTATTTCACTGGGGGTTTTTCACGATTATTCTTGGTTGTTGGATTTTTGTAGCGATTTTACTTGGCAAACGTTATGTATGGGCAATTGAACATGATGAAGTAATTGGTGCTCAGCCAGTTGAAAAGTAAATTTTTAGGGGCAACAGAGTCTGAGAATTATCACGTATTAAGTCTTAACTTTAGTAGAATTGTCTGAATTTAAGAATGAAACTCTCCAAGGAAGCCTTGAAGAGTTTCATTCAGTTGTTTTTTTAATTTGGTTTATAAGGAATTCTCGCGATAGATCCCTTATTGTTGAGGTCACGTACTACGCATTCGACTGATTTTGCTCTTCCATCACCACTTTTAAGTTGCATATAAGGGTTTATAAGTATTGATTCAC
>CAYPXP010000135.1:0-2124 GCA_964414965.1 uncultured Pseudomonadota bacterium | reverse complement strand
GAAACAAATAATGTCGTGGGTGCACCTTCAGGATCTTTTAAAAGCTTTTCATTTTATTTTAGAAAACAAAGAAAGTGGTATATTTAACCTCACAGCACCACAACCCCTTTCGAACAAAGAATTTACTAAAACGCTTTCAAAAGTTAAAGGTATTCCTGCCCTCTTTACCGTACCTGCTATTGCTTTAAGAGTATTATATGGTGAAGGAGCCACCGTTTTAACCGGCAGTCAAAATGTTATTCCAGTAAAATTAATAAATAGTGGTTTTATTTTTAATTATCCTGATTTAATTAGTGCTTTAACAAACATTCTTAAGTGAAGTTTTTAACCTGAATTATTCATAAACGTAATTTCATTATCAAAATTAGATAATTTTCTTGCCTTACTATTTGTTTTTAGGAAAATTTCCCACAAAACGGACGAATTGATTGATTTTAGAAGGAAACTTTTGAACAGGAGACATATTTTTCCTATTCAACCTTTGGTTTTTAGGATGTTAATTTGTTTGTAGCTGATATTCAGGATGTTAAAGAACTGTTTTTGAATTACGTTATTTATTTAAGTCCGTAGCTGACTGAATATCAATAACAATCTCTCATAAATCCATTTGCTGTAAAATTCCACAGGCAATTCAATGATAACTTTTGACTTCAATATTTTAACTCGAGCAGCTACTTTAATGAGTTTTAACTGTATTGTCTTCATTGTGGCTGTACAAAACTCTGTTCCTTTCAGCACCTCTTTTTGCAAGGTGTGAATAAGCACATAGGCTGCCGAGTGCATAAACAAACGAAATTGATTGGCAAGAAAGCTGTTGCACGACATACGGTCTGAAAGCAAGTATGTTTTATGATCTTTAATACGAAGTTCTGCGGCACCACGTGCACAGTAAGCTTTTTCATACAATGCTTTTGTCCTGACACATCGTATGCTGCTGACAATATATCGCACGTTTCTTCCCATGCTACTTACTTCAACTTTTACGACCACCCTTTGAGAATGCTTCCATGTACCGGCTTTATACTCAAATGAATGGTATCTCTTTACAGGTTTGCCATAAGTCTTGTATTCTTTTTCTGCACTATCAATAGTTATTTGGGCTTTTTGCTTGAGAACCGAATTCCCGGCAATACCGGTCAAAAATTCAATATTCTTTTTATCCTGACTCCAGTCCATAAATTCTTGTGAGCAAAAATGACTATCGCCTCTAAGAATAATAACAGTATCTGACCAATGCTTACGTAGGTATTCAATTAATCTTTTCAGTATCGCATATACATTTAAACTTTTACTTCTGCGACCGGGTTTAAGAATAGTTGTTATCAATTTACCTGATAGGCCTTCGTATATATGTAGAGGCATGTAACAATAGTCATCGTAGTACGAATTAAAAAAATTGAGTTCTTGCTGTCCGTAAAGTATGGCATTGGTATCATCGCAATCCAATATTATAGCCTTTGGCTGGCTTGGATATGAGGCAATGAATTTATCAACAAATACTTTGGCTATATTATATAACTCTTTTCGACCTAACTGGTTCTCAAAACGGCTCATAGTAGGTTGACTTGCCAATGATTTTTCTTGTCCTGAACATAATTTTAATACGCCATCATTGCGGAGCACATTACAATCATTGGCGTCTTCATATCCTGCTGCTATTTGCATAATACGTTGGCTAAGCATTGCTTCAATACCATGTTCTACATAACCTTGATGACGGGTATCATTGACGCATGAGGCCATATCTTTTATTAAGCCAATTTGATGCTCAACTTCTTTAAGAAGTAATAGACCACCGTCATTGGATATTTGCTCTGCTTTAAAACGTACTTCTACCTGCTTTTTATTAAAATTGGAAAGATTAAAAAGTGTTGGCGCAAAAAAAACTTCTGAATTTTCAACCTGACTTGTTCTATTTTTTGTACTTTTATCCATGGGGTATTTTTTTTGTTTTTGTCACCTCAAAGATATTGAATATCAATGAGTTAAACAAATTTTACCCCATATTTTTTTGCATTTTATGAATTATTCAGGTTAAATAGACCCACATGTATAAAATGCAAATTTCATAGATTTAATATTGAAGAATCTTCTTTTATAGTTTTATTAGGCCTGCATCAAGAC
>CAYPXP010000134.1:0-2232 GCA_964414965.1 uncultured Pseudomonadota bacterium | reverse complement strand
AATTAAAAAATAATAATATTTTTATTCAAACTTATGATGAATTACAAGGACTAGTTATAGACCAACTGGTTAAGAAGTTGGCTGAGTCAAAAATTGATTTTGTTGTTCTTGACTCTTTAGCATCTATTACTGGCGTGTTGCCCGAAGAAGAATTTGCAAAAATCTCACAAGGCAAAATAATGGACAACTATATTCCAATAATGACAAGCGAAGCAAGAGTAATAAGAAGATCAATAAGACGACTAGTAATGGCTCTTAAAAAAAGCGGAGTCACAGTTTTAATGATAAATGAATTACCAGAAGGAACAAAAAAATTGAGTAAAGATGATGAATCAGATTTCTTGGCGGACGGAATTATTGTGATGAATTATCTTGAGATTGGCATAAGTGATTATAGAAGCATGGTTATAAGAAAAATGAGAAAAACCGATCATCATAAAGACACGATTCCATTTAAAATTGGAAAAGGAATAGAATTAATAAGCGCAAAGTAGTTACTATTTTTATGGTATTTTACGATTTATTTCAGAAGTTGGTTCTTGCTGGTCAAATTAAGTTTACACCAGGACATATTGAATTATTGAATCAACCCATGGTAATATCCCCCGTATGGACATTTGCATACATGTTAAAAAGTTCTAAAAAGCCATCTGAGATAGGAAAACTAATTTATGAAGGAACAAAATTAGCCACTCAACAAGGCATGGCAAAAAAAGTTAAAGAAGAAAAAAAATTAGGGGGACTTAATTTAACTAAATGGATTATGGATTCTGGAAGCCTAGCTGGATGGGGCAAATTATCGTTAGAAAAATTTGACATCAAAAGTCAAACGGCCACATTGTATTCACGCAACACTACTGTTGCTGAGTTGTACGGGAAATCTCTTTTTCCTGTAGATCATGCGATTAGGGGTTTTTCTGCAGGCACTGCCTGTTTAGTTTTTGATAGAGACGATATTGAGGTTATTGAAACTAAGTGTATTGCAATGGGAGACAAGATTTGCGAGTTCAAGTTTATGCCTCGTGAGCAATTAGATAAAAATAGTTCTTTGGTTAAGTCTCAGGTAAACTTGTGATACTATGAAGGCAAATGCAAAAAGGCTTGGGAAGCTTTATGCTGAAATTTGGTGGGCACACGATAAAAAAAATTATAATCTAGTCGAAAAGAAATATGTTGAAATGTGTCGTTTAATTGGAATAAATATTGGGTTGTCCAAGAAAATTGCTTTGCATGTAAAGTTGGCGTATAAGAACTCAGATGTTTATGAGAATTCTTCTGATTTTTTTGATAAATGTTTGAGTGAATTTTTGGGAGCTCGGAGAAGTATCGGATTGAGTGATAATATTTCATTTAATCAAATAAAATGGTGGATAGCGTTCAGGAAAAAAAAGTATTTGTCAGTTGCTTTTTTTGTTTTTAAACAACAAAGAGCAATGTTCCAACGAATAAATCTTAATACTTTTCTTTCAACTTATTATTTTATTCGTTCAGGGTTTAGTCACAATCAAAGAAATAAAAAAGAAACAAGTGTGTGGCTGGCTAAATATTGGAATTGTTTTTTAGAAGAGCTTCCAAAATTAAATATCATTCCGATGCCAATATAAAAAGTAATTTAATGATATCCCTATGCTAGTTAATTATGTTCAAAAACGTTTTTGGCGATAGTACTAAAAGCAAAATATTGGCTGTGCTATCGCAACACCCCTCATTAAATGCTAAAAATATTTATGTCATACTGAGCAAACATCAATCTATCAGTTATCAAGCGATTCATAAGATATTGGTACAACTTGAAAAAGAAAAAGTTTTGATTAAAAATAAGGGGCGTTATGAAATTAGTTTGGGATGGGTTATGGAATTGAAAAATGTGTCTCTTGAGTTGGAGAATGTTTGTAATAAAGCTGTAAAATCATATATTATTGATCCTAATTTTAAAAAACCGATTTATTTAAGGTTTGATGATTTGGGGGCCTTGTCAGTTTTCTGTGCCAATCTTACAATACAAAAAAAGATTGTTGGAAAAGGGAACCCAATGATTGTTACTTGGCTTAGACACCTTTTTATGCCGTTTAATCTTAATTTTAATGATTATACACTCCTTAGAAAAATGGTTGAAAGTAATGGTAAATTAGAGTTACCTTATCAAATACTCCATCCGGACGCTGTTCACCCAAAGTATAACTATGAAAGTGATTCAGGATTTGATTTACATTCTGTAGAAGATATAGTTAT
>CAYPXP010000133.1:0-2242 GCA_964414965.1 uncultured Pseudomonadota bacterium | reverse complement strand
AAATGAGTATAACAACCTTATAAATTCATTGGACCATATTATCGGCCTCAAATTTTTAAAAGCCATTCACATTAACAATTCAAAAACAGCTCACAACTCCCATGTTGATCGCCATGATCATTTAAAAACAGGATTAATGCCTATAGAAGCTTTTGGCTATTTTATATCCGATGAAAGACTAAATCATATTCCTAAAATATTAGAAACACCAAAAGAGAATGGTCTCGAAAAAGATCAGGAAAATTTATTTATTCTTAAAAGCCTTTACAAATATCTATAAAAAAGGATGAGAGTTATAAAAGACTTATAACTCTCATCCTATTAAGCAGTGCTCTCAGCTAATATTACAAAAGGTAATCTCAGAATAAAGCAATTAAATGCCAAATTAAACGATCTAAAAACGCAACATCGAAAAAGACGAACAAAATCAGCTCTTTTTATATAAAAAGAATGCTTTTAAGAAAAAAGACTTAAAAAGCAACGCCATCTAAAGAAGAATAAAGTACCAAAAAAACAAAAAAAGTAACCAAATAATTAAAAGCATAGGTAAAGAAATAAAATTGTAGAAAAAATAGATTGATATAATTCCAAGAAGTAAGGTCAAAAAGAAGACATAAAACAGAATATATTTTTTAGCCCATCCCTTTTCTTGTAAAAATATTGAGAAGTGATCCGGCGAACCATAAAAAAATGGCTGATGTTTTAAACTTCGAACAATAATCAAAGTACCAACCTCAATCAGCGGAATTGCACACAAAATAAAGGGAATGAAATAGCCAAAGGAATTATACTCACTCCAACTAATACTAAATGGCATTGAAGCTACCATCCCTCCAACAAACAAAGAACCGGCATCTCCTAAATAAATTCTTGCAGGAGGCCGATTAAATACAAGAAAAGCAACAAGTGCACCCAAAAATGCAAACAAAAATAACAGCAATATCTGATATCCAAATAATAAAGCAAATATGATATAACAAATAGTAACAGCACAAGCAATTGTCGTTGCTAGTCCATCCATAACATCAACAAGGTTAAACGCGTTTATAATCAATAAAAACCAAAAAGCAGAAATTAAAATATTCCAGGAGCTGCTAAAAAAAGATACTTTTAAATAAAATCCAGCTTTTAAATAACATAATACGGCAATAAATTGCCCTAGAAATTTCTGCATCGGCGTTAACGCGATCAAATCATCAAACAGCCCAATGAACAATAATATCGTTGACGCCATAATATATAAAAAAAACTGATGCTCAAATGGAAGAACAAGTGAACTGGACACTATAAAACCAAACCAAATAGCTAATCCGCCTAAATAAGGAGTTGGAGCCTTGTGTTTCTTTAAGTTTCCATCGGGAATATCTAATATATTTAGCTTAAAAGCAACTTTAGCAAATAAAGGAACTAGATAAAATGAAATAAGAAAAGAAAAAATAAAAACAAATAATAATTTCACGCCAAAATCATACATCACTAAACATCACTACTTAGAGGCAACGACCTCTTCAACAAAACACTCTACTCTGTCACCCTCTTGATAACTATTAAAGCCGGTTATTACAAATCCACACTCAAACCCAGTCGCAACTTCTTTCATTGCTCTTTTTTCACGCTGTAAGGTTTGAATCTTACCAGTACCAACTTTGACATTACCACGCCAAATAATAGCGCTTGCTCCACGTATAATCTTTCCTGATTTAACAGAACAACCTGCTATTGTAGATCCCTTGATGTTGAAAACCTTCAAAACGATCGCTTCACCAATCTTTTTTATAACAGTTTCTGGCTTACGCGTCTTTTCAATATTTGCCTTTAAATCATCCAGCAAATGATAAATAACAAAATAACAAGTTAATTCAACATTGAGTCTTTTTGCTAACGCTTGAACATGTGTTTCAGGTTTAACACCAAAACCATAGACGCGCGCTTGAGCTGTTAAGGCCAACATAACATCGCTCTCAGTAATTGGGCCAACACCAGCATAAACAATAAAAATTTGCTTACATTCTTGTACGCCTAATTTTTCAATAGCTACAATAAGAGCATCTTTAGAAGAATTTGTATCAGCCTTAATAATTACATTTAATGCTGATTCATCGCCCCGAGCCTCACAATAAGTGGTCATATCAAATTTTTTAGGCTTAGCAGAACGCAATTTCTTATACTCTTCATGAGTTATAACTCTAAAAATATCCCCTGCTTGAGGCAGTTCATCAAATCCTGCTATTTGAACTGGAAT
>CAYPXP010000132.1:0-2277 GCA_964414965.1 uncultured Pseudomonadota bacterium | reverse complement strand
ACTGTTAGCACAACAAATGAAAAGTGAAAAAAAGAAAATAAATTGATCCTTTCGTTTTTTAGATCAAAGCCAGCAAAGGTGAAAATGGATATTTGTGAAGAAATTGCAAAATATCATTTTTATCAAACAGCTCGCAATAAGGGTTCAAGCATATTTTTACAATTTTTAAAGAGTTATTCCAGACGCCCTGTTTTTATCTTTACCTGTTAAATGAAACATCAGATAAATTAATATTGGAAAGCTCTGATTTTGCTGATTTGGATGAACGTTTTTTTTAAAGAATGGTTACAAAGAATAGAAAAATTAATCAATAATAATCAAATATAGGTAAGAAAGATGGAGCACAATATTTTACAAAAAGGTGAAGTTTGAGTATGAGGGGGTCCCTAATGTTTGGACTGTTTTAGATTCAAAATAAGGTGGAGAAAGGTGGTGGGATACCACTCCCCGTAATGCGTAGTATTACGGGCGTTTCGGCTAATTTAATATTTTTTTTCATCTTTGTCAACTTCTTTTTAACGGTTTTTATAATAAATACTTTCTGGCGTTTGATAGTTTAATGACTGATGGGGACGTTCTTGATTATAAAAATTTAAATAATTGGAAACACCATGATATAATTCTTGTCCGGTTTCAGCTACATTTAAATATACATATTCATATTTTAAACTCCACCATAAACGTTCGATAAATACATTGTCAAGAGCGCGTCCTTTACTGTCCATACTAATTTTTATTTCTCTTGACAGCAATTTATTTATATGACTTTCACTGGTAAATTGAGAACCTTGATCGGTATTAAATATTTCAGGACAACCTAATTGAAAAGCATTTTCTAAAGCATCAAGGCAAAAACTTACATCAAGGCTATTTGAGATTTGCCAGGATAAAACATAACGGCTATACCAATCAATTATTGCAACTAAATACAAAAACCCTGTTTTCATTGGTATATAGGTTATATCACTGCTCCATACTTGATTGGCGCTGGTAACTTTTAATCCTTTAAGTAAATAAGGGTATATCTGATGTCCTGGCTGCGGTTTACTATATTTAGGTTTTGGATAAATTGCTTCCAATCCCATTAACCGCAACAATCGTCTGATCCTTTTAATATTAACCAAATAGCTTTGTTGACCAATAAAATAATGCATACGCTTAACACCATAAAACGGGGTCTTTAAATATTGTTCATCCAGTAAACGCATGATCTCAAGATTTTCAGCCGATTCCTGACATGGCACATAATAATAACTTGATTTGCTTAAGTTTAGTAGTTCGCATTGCTTGGTAATGCTTATAAGATAATCGTTTGGTTCAATTAATTGACGTTTTGTTTCTATGCTATTAGTTACAGTTTTTTTTTAAGCCAGTCAAGCTCTACTTTCAATTGACCAATTTGTTGATAAAGCTGGGCTTCAAATTGTTGCTGCTTCTTTTGAAAATTATTTGATTTATTTAAGAATATATTTTTTGCCTCATCTTGTAATTGCTTTTTCCATTGACTTATTTGATTGGGATGGATTTGAAATTCATTGGAAAGTTCACTCAATGTTTTTTGTTCTTTAGCAGCATCTAAAGCAATTCTTGCTTTAAATGCTGCGCTGTAACGTTTTCTTGTTTTAATCATTTTGCTACTCCCTTTTGGTTAATATTCTTTGGACTAATTTAATAATTTTCCACCTTAATTACCAGTCCAAAAATTGGGGAGTACCGCAATATTCGGATTTTAAAACTAACATTTTTGCTTCTGATATTATAATCTGTTTTTGACAATTACGAACAATAGATTGATTTTGCTGAAATAAAGTTATAAAAAAATTAATAAATTGTATTAGTGAATCAAAAATAAAGGATTGTAATTACTCAAAAAAATGTTGAAATTTAAACAAATTAAGCTTACATTCAGATTGTATTTATTTTTTTGTCAGTGCAAAAATAATCCAAATTATTTGGATTTTGAAAGCTCTTTAATTTTTATGCGGAAGAAATTAAATGCAAAATTTTAATTTTCATTTTTGTAATTTGTCTGATAATATCATTTCCATAGTATTGCAAGAGCAACCGGTTGAAAAGAGCGTATTTTTATTTCCCAATGAAAGCAGTAAACATTGGGCACAGATTGAATTTCAGCAAAAATGGAATTTCAGCCAAACGATTTTCCTGACAATGGAAGAATTAAAAGAACTTTGTTTCCTTTCTGATAACCCCCTGTTAAAAGAAGAGAAAAGAACGCTCGCATCTTACGCTTCGCTAACTGAAAAAGATAAGGAGTTT
>CAYPXP010000131.1:0-2277 GCA_964414965.1 uncultured Pseudomonadota bacterium | reverse complement strand
GTTAGTTTAAAAAAATTTAAAGAATATGTTCATCATGTTCTTAAGCAAAAATCAAAAAAAAACAATATCACGCAAACCACTCTAAACCCCGCATACCAATTAACAGATCCCGAACTTATTAAAGCCGCACGACTGGGTAAACATGCATTACGCGATCCGCAAATTATGGCACTTTTGTGGAAAAAGTTTAAAAATCAGAATAAAATTGCTACATTTTTAGGAGTAAACCGCTCGTCAATTAATCGACGATGCAAAGAATATAGTCTCCATTAAAAAAAGGCGAGTTATGCAGTTAATCGAATTTAAAGAACGCTATACGGAATTTTTAACTTATCTTGAAGTACAAAAAGGATTAACGTACAATACCATCCATTCTTACTATCTTGACCTCAATCAATTATTCACCTTTTGGAATAATCAAAACAATCTTGAACTTAAAGAAATTTTACCCACTTTTTTCATCCATTTATATAACAAAAAGACTCAAAGCAGCTCAATAGCACGTAAAATCTCATGTTTTAAATCATTCGAGCGCTTTTGTCTCACTCAAGGCAAAAGACTCGATCTTAAGTTACATCGACCAAAAGTTGAAAAAAAACTTCCTGTTTATCTAAGTGTTGACGAAATGTTCCACCTGCTTGATAAAGTTCAAGCAACCGATCTGCCAACCAAACATCCCTTACGAGATATGGCAATCTTAGAATTACTTTATGCCACCGGAATTCGTTGTTCTGAACTTACTCATATCAAGTTGTCTGATATAGATATGCAGGAAAAGACAATTCGAATTTGGGGAAAAGGCAACCGTGAACGTTTGGCACTTTTTGGCAATAAAGCCACTGAAAAAATTAAAACATATATAGAACAAGAACGTAAAAAAATAACTAATAATGAAGAGTACCTCTTTATCAATAACAGAGCAACAAAATTAAGCAGCAGAGCAATACAACGAACATTAGAAACATTTAGAATATTTCTTAAAATCAAGCGGCCAATCACACCCCACAAAATAAGACACACATTCGCTACTCACTTATTAAATCAAGGTGTTGATCTACGATTAGTTCAAGAGCTTCTTGGCCATCGATCTCTTGCAAGCACCGAAAAATATACGCATGTAACTATTCAACATCTTTCAGATATATGCAATCGTCTTCATCCAATCAACCAAATACTTAAAAAACAACATGACTCTGAAAAATCCGAATAAATCAAAAAGCATTTACCTTATTATTTATCTATTTCTTATAGCAATAGCAATTGGCATAATTCGACTTTACTATCTACAAATATTATGCAAAAACCTCCTATCATTACGTAGTGAACATAACTTTGTTCGTCTAGAAAAAATTCCACAACCACGCGGCAATATTGTCGATATGGATGGCAATATTCTAGCAACTAACAAATCGACGATGCATCTTTATTGGCAAGGAACAGGAAAAAAGCAATTAACCGATCATCAAAAAGAATTACTTCATCAGCTAGAAATAATAACTGATCAATCTTTTAGTCCAGAATTTATGCAGGCCATAATCAGGACTGAACAATACGAAAAACAGTACAAAATTGCAGCTAATCTCAAATTTCAAAAATTGAGTTTTATAGCTGAACAATTTGGTCACGAACCGAACATTTTAATTAAAAGTAGTTTTAAACGGTATTACCCCTACCACTCTTTAGCCAGCCATGTTATTGGCTATTTAAGTTATCAAGATGAACCAAACGGCAAAATGGGCCTTGAAAAACTCTATCATGAATCGCTTAAAGGAGAGCCTGATCTCAAAAAATGTATTGTTAATGCTACGGGAAAATTTCTAAAAGAAGAGGCACTTAAAACTGGAAATGCGGGCCAAACTGTAAGTACAACCTTACGTCTCGTTTTACAGCAATACGCTGAAGAACTTTTTCCGCAAGATTTGGCCGGTTGTCTTATTGTTATGGACCCAGCAACAGGAGCCCTGCGAACGCTTATTTCACGCCCTAGCTTTGATCCAGGAATGTTCTTAAAACCAATATCTTGTGATCAATGGACCGAACTCCAAGAAAGACGTCCTTTTTTAAACCGTATTTGTGAAGCCTGTTATCCTCCCGCCTCTCTGTTTAAACTTATTGTAGCAGCAGCAGCGCTTGAAGAAAAAATTGTAACTCAAAAAACTCGCTGTTATTGTCGCGGATATATTAATTATTGTGGAAGAAAATACCATTGTCGCCGCCATGAAGGACATGGAGACCTTTCATTTAAAAAAGCAGTGGCACAATCATGTAACATCATAT
>CAYPXP010000130.1:0-2299 GCA_964414965.1 uncultured Pseudomonadota bacterium | reverse complement strand
CTCCACCTTTTGAAAGGTGGAAAAAATTGAAATTCTTTTTCCTCAACTAACAATAAGTATTCTTATATTCAACAACAAATAAATTCTAAAATGTTCTCCAAATCCAACATGACCAGCCATGCTAACAGAAATGCATTATCTTTATTTAAAGATTTATGCACAAATATAGATACAGATATTTATAAAAATTCACAGCTAGCTGCATTTATTATATGTGCAATTTGTGTCTATTTGATCGCGGACTTTGTAGCCCAAATAATTTGTGACAAAATAGAAGCCAGACAAGTCAAGATGCAAGCCATGTTGAAGCAAGATTTGGACTATCGCAATGCAGAGATAGAAGCATTGTTAAATGAAAATCAAAAGCTAAAAGCAGAATTGGATTTCTTAAAGGAACCAAACTTAAAAGACTCATCAAATCAAAAGATAATTCAGTGCGACAAATGTTACAACGAATATGCAGCGGAAAATATTCAAACGAGCTACTTTATTCAACATATTAGGCAGCAATATTGCAACGAATGCTTTGAAAAAATAAACAAACAGCATCACATCAAAAAGTCCAAGTCAGATAGCCATTTCAGATACATCAAATAATCAATGCAATGATCCATAGTAAATTGAATGCAAATTGAATGCAAATCAAATATAAAATTATATTTTTATTCAAATGCAAATATAAAATCTCTTTGGACCTTTGTTTAATTAAAAGGAAGGAGGGTTTAAAAGGGAACGTAGTTCACTTTATTTTAGTGTATACTTTTTTTTCATATAAATATAAAAAATTGAAATACTTTATATTCCACTTAAAAGTCATCATTCTTATACTGATACCTATTTTTAAATTCTAAACAATGAGCGCGCAATTATGGTCACTTCGGCAAAATCCGTATGCGAATACAGATCAAACCCAAATGAGACGATTGATTTTAGATAAAAACTTTATATCATGTCCATTTGGACACATCTCTACATGTAGGAATAATGTTTTAGACGGCAAATACAACACAGAGGCCAATCAACAAGACATCCAGTTTGTCGAAAATATGAGGATAGGTGACATGGTAATCATTCCGTTCAAGGGTCAAAAATCATGTATTCTCGCCAAAATAGTTTCAGATCCGATTTATTGTATAGAGACGGGCTTATACACAACGCAGGAGCATCCAGATGATCAAATCAAAATCTCAGAAACCACAGGAGAGCCGTTTCGCCCAGTTGGAAGAAGAATTGAAATCATTAACGACAATGTTGTCTTTGCTGACAAGCGCAAATTCATACCCATGAACAGTTTGAAGCAGCTTTCTTTACAAATATTAGAAGTAATTTTACGTTTATAATACTTCGTTATAAGATAGATTAGATTAGAAAAAGGGTTGCCGCTAAGGAACGTAAAACTACTTTTTAAAGTCCATAAGGACATGAGTAGTTTCCCTTTTTTTCCACCTTTTACACCTTTTATCATTTCAAACGCCCATTTTTATATAATGAAAACTATATAAAAATAAATTACAAGAATTATATATGATTTGTTTTTTTTGTGGAGCAAAAATATTAAATTCTGAAATTTATAAAAAACAAAAAATGGCTCATATATCACAATGTTCAAGATTTATATATTTGTTACATTGTAATAAATGTAACAAAAATTTTGATTATAAATATTTACAAAAACACAAAGAATTATTTAAGAACACATTGATATTAATCGGCGTTTGAAATGAGAAAAGGTGTAAAAGGTTTTGCGAAGCTAAAGCCAAATATTTTTCACCTTTTCCATTTCTAAAGGTCCAAAGGAAGGATCCTAAGTCTGCTTTACTTCGTTAAAGCGATGACATAGGTTTCTTTAAAATTTTTAGTGCCAATGTTTTTGCATATAAATACAAAAAAATTGAAATACTTTGTTGCCAGTAAGTGAGTAGTATTAATTAAAAAGCCAATCAAGTTTAAACTCAAAACCAATATTAAAAGCGAACTAAATAACAACAACAATGTCTTCTAACCAAGCCTCTTCTATTGTTTATAGGTCCAAGCTGTTTAAAAACAGCGAGTCAACCAACAAGCCCCAAGCAGCAAACAAGCCCCAAGTGCAAGCCAACAAGCCCCAACAGCAAGCATACAAGACCTTCTGCAAAGTGTGCCAAGATTCCGGAAAATCAGAGAAAGAGTTTACCAGTCACAATGTGCGAGACAGAACCGGAAAAACAGTAAGCCCGGTATTGCTAGCTCAAGAGTGCAGAAGCTGCTTCAAACACGGTCACACAATCAAATACTGTCCTCTGCTAAAAGAAAAAGCCCA
>CAYPXP010000129.1:0-2321 GCA_964414965.1 uncultured Pseudomonadota bacterium | reverse complement strand
GAACCTGCAACCTACGGATTCGAAGTCCGGCGCTCTATCCAATTGAGCTACAGGCGCATTTATTATAAGTATAATGTAAAAATTAAAAAGATAAAAGTACTCTTCAATAGCTCTTATCATGAATTATTGCAATCATAACGACTCCTTTGATAAAACTAATAATAAGAAAATATAAGGAAATCATGAAAAAAATAAATTTTATTATATTGTTAACTATAATTTTGAGTACTCAATTCGCTCTCATTCAGAGCGAAGCCGAAGAGACGGAAGATCAGAAAAAAACCGAATATACTGATAATCAGAGCAAAGCCGAATACACGGACGATCAGAGTGAAACCGAAGACGATCAGAGTAAAGCAGATTCATCAAATTATTCAGATCCTACAGGTACCTGGGATTATGGCCTACCAGTGCCATCTATGTATAAAACCTTTGCCGAAGAAGAAGTAACCATTTAAAACATAAATTTTACATCATCTTTTGACTTCATTATGTAATAATTTATGCTTATTTCATGTTAAAAAATAATAACGTATTCCGAGATTTTTTATTTGCGCTTGTTCTCATTATATTGATTCGATCCGTCTATCAACAACGTGCAATAACCCTTGTACCGCAAGAAACCATCCTTCTTCAAGAACCCTCAATCAAAAATATTGATAACTTATTAGAAGATATAGATTACGATTTAAAACAACTAACTCTACAGATTCAGCTACAGAACAATCAATCAATTCAACAGAAAGCAGCGCACTTACAACACGAATACAAACTTATTAAAAGACAATATTATCATAAAATAAATCAAGAAGACGCTCTAACTTATTTATTAGGACCTATTTATTCTGCTTCTAAAGTTAGCAAAGAATACCTTATAAAAAAACGCCTACAAAACCTTAACCGTGAACTCAGTTCCCTTTTGAAACCAACTCATAACCAGTTGGAAAATAACTTTTCAAATAAACACGCTGTTCGGGTGTAAGTTTTATCGGCACGTTTCGTTCAATCAAATAATTGACCAATAACTCATTATGACTTAACAATGCATTCCATAAAGGGCTCTGCTCGTTTTGCTCATAATTAAGATGAGCCCCAGAATCAATTAATAATTCAACCAATGTTTGATTGCCCTTTAGGCATGCAAGTAACAATGCTTCATTGCGATTTTTGCGAGACAATAAAGGCGCTAACCATGGAATAATTCCTTGTGCATGAGAATTATGTTCAACTACAAGCGACAATGGCTTATTGATGTTTTTCAACAAAGCACCATGATCAAGTAATAATCTAATCATCTTCTTAGTACAATTTTTCAAAGCTATCTCAAAAGCATATTCAATGGCTGATGCCCCATGTCGTAACAACAGCTTGACGTTATCTAAGTGCCCAAGACGCACCGCAAGCGCTAATGCATCTTCACCATCAATCTCTTCAAATGTTCTATTGATATCTAACCCATTTAAACCAGTAAAATATGTTTTCAAAAAAGCATCTGTTACGTTCCCTTTTTTTACCTGTTGTAAAAATGCAGGATAAAGAGTATCTGTTGGCTTACCCTGCAATAATACTTTTTCAGTCTGGCAACAAGGCCTCAACATTCTGCCGCGTTCATAATCACACTTTTGGGTAACTTCATCCATATTTTTTTGTTGAGCAACAGGCGACCCTTGGCTTATTAAGATTTTTGCGTTTTTCGAATGACATTTTTTTATGACATGATCAAGGGCAACTTCTCCCGTCTCATCACGATAATCAGTATAAGCTCCATGATGTAACAAGCGCTGTAGATCGTCCTGGTTTTCAACCGTCAAAAGCATGTTTTTTAAACAAAAATCAACATCTTTACGATTAATATCCAAATCATTATGTCCATCATTACGAGCACCTAACTTAATTGATCCAATCGTGTCAACAAAAAAATTGACCATATCCATACGCTTTGAAGCTAATCGACAGGCCTTCGAAGTTAAAACTGCTCCATGAGTCAGTAACATACGAACCATAGGAACCGTTCCATTTTTAACTGCTAACTCTAAAGGAATAGTTCCATCGGCTTGTTTTTTTACATTTACACCAGCCCCAATCAAAATGCTCACGGTTTCATCCAACTTACCACTAATAGCCACCGATAACGGCGTCTTTCCTTTATACGGCCGCTCTAATTGCGACAAGCCAATTTGATATCGATCAATATAACGTGAAGTTAATTCCCCTCGGCGAATGTTATCAGATAACGCTTGATCAGTTACCCTTTGAGCCTCCATCGCCCCTATACAGAATAATATTACATATATTTTCATGAGTCCCCCCTAGAACTTCAA
>CAYPXP010000128.1:0-2506 GCA_964414965.1 uncultured Pseudomonadota bacterium | reverse complement strand
TGCGAATTCGATAAATACTCATAGTTGATAAGTGTTTATATTAACGAGCTCACCCGAACCTATCAGTCGTAACTTTAATTAAGACTGAAGCTTAAAAGCCTTGTTCCCATAACGTAAAATTTCGAAGTATTTGACTGTTCTCTGATATGTTCTTTTAGTTTTTAGCAACTTTAGATACAATCCGTTTTGATTTTTTTACATAAAATGGTGCCTTTTCATTGCGAACTTGACGATGAATATCACTAATCAAAATTGTTGTTGCCTCTTCATCGGTCAATCTAGGCTTTATCCGCAATGCATCTATAAATTTACCATCGGTAATCTGTTTATATAAAGTAATATAATTTTCTGACCACCAACTCTTTAACCATGAAACTTGCGATATATCACAAGTACAATCTTTTCCTGGCTCTAACAATGATCCTTTGTCACCACATACAACAAAATAAGTTGTCTTTGTATCATTTTTGAAGGTTGTTTTAATAGCACCTAATTCAACTATTAACAAACATAAACAGAGACATTTTTTATTCATAAAACTCCTTTAAGATAATCCTCTTGTACTCTAACGAAAAATAACAATTTTGTAAAAGAAGCTTCTTTTTTTTTCATAATCAAGAAGCTCAAAACAAAAACAGCTTTTATCAGTTAAAAAAATTTTTCTTGCAATAATAGAAATTATTCTGACACAATGAAAATAGGGGAAATAAAAAAAGGGGTAGATTCATGAAATGTAAAATTCATATAATACGATTCTATACCATAATCTCCGTTTTTTCAGTTATTACATTTCCGCTTTTAAGTAATCCACCATTAAAATCAGAAGAATCAAAAAATCTATGGCTTACTATAGTTATTCATGGAGGAGGCGCCCATCCAATGTATTTAAACCTCAGTGACGCATTCAAGTTAACCAATGATAATCTTATGCCCTCCATCTACTCTAAAACGACTGAGTTTTTACGAAAAGACCCCTATTTTATGAAATTTCACCCACAAGACTATATTGGACTACAAAAAGCGTGGCCAGTTACGATGCCTGAAGAAGATTATCGAGGTGGTCAAATCTTTGGGAAGCTCTATAGTG
Organism: uncultured Pseudomonadota bacterium; assembly: GCA_964414965.1. Taxonomy (GTDB): domain Bacteria; phylum Babelota; class Babeliae; order Babelales; family UBA12409; genus UBA12409. Next base: position 1,419 of record CAYPXP010000128.1, on the reverse strand, counting down.
AAATTAATAATTTTGCTGGTTTGCCACCAACTGAAATCTATGCCTTTGGTTGGGCAGGTCTCCTGAGCAATAAAGCTCGTCGAAAAGCAGCTGAAAAACTTTATGAAGAAATTTACAATCTCTATGAACATAAAAAGAGAGAAGGATATAACCCATTATTAAGAATTATTGCCTATAGCAATGGGGGAAATGCTGCCATGAATCTAGCGGAAGTCGTACGGAGTAAAAATTATACCCCATTTCATATTGAACAATTAATTATAATTTCAACCCCGATACATACCAACACACAATTTTATCTACAAAATGGGTTCTTCAAAAATATATATCTTTTTTATTCTAAGGGAGACAATATCCAAAGTTCTGATTTCTTGTCATCACCAACCCATTCATTTACTCATCGTCATTTTTTGGCACGCGAGGGAATTATTCCTAAAAATACAACCCAAGTTCAAATACGAATATTTAGAACTAAAATGATGATTCCGCAAAAAGATGGCTCTTTTAGAGGTATTCCTCGTTATGAAATGGTTCATCCTAATCATACTGAAATGTTTTTCTTTGGCTGGGTTCCTGAATGGTATCGCAAGTATTTTCCAATTAGACCATTACCAGTAGGAATACTTATTCCGCTTTTTCTCAAAACAATTCAAGAAAATCATCTTCAAGGTAAACATCTACGTCTAACCTTAAGACCTGAAGAAGATCAGATGACTATCGATATAAAAAATAGCAAACAAAAACAACAAAGACGTACCGTCCCATTTCTCACACAACAAGAACTTACCTATTTCAGAAAGGCGCTACAAAAATATAAACCCGCTCATGTCACCCATAAAGAATATCACTCACGAATGGAAGAACATTGGAAAAATGCAAAAAAGTTTATACGCGATTCATTTAAACAAAAAATTAAAGCTCAACACCAAAAGAAAAAATTTAAAGATCAACCAGTCTGTAACGTCTCGCTTTTTCAACCAATAACAGAAGAAAATCAATGAACCAAAGCTGTTAATAGTTTATTCAAGACCCAATAACTGATGCAAGGTAGGAATACGTTCAAAATGGCGACGTAAACGTTTACGTTCAAGCATATCTTGGACACGGCTTAAACTGAATTCCAACTTTTTTCTATCTTCCTTAAAAGATCCTTCGGCAAAGTGACAATCAACAAGCGATATTTGAATATGGGCAAGGTGCTGAAGTAACAATCTCTTTAAAGAACCCAATTGTTCGACACTTAAATAACATAAGTCACGTCCATGAAATTCCGTCCCTAAAATTCTACCTTCAACATCCATTGCTGAAATTGAAAAGAAAGAACAACATACAAAAAGATACGCTTTATGTTTCATTACTAACCTAAATTCTACTTTATTAAAAATAATACGATTATTAGTATAACGTATTAAACAATAA
>CAYPXP010000127.1:0-2525 GCA_964414965.1 uncultured Pseudomonadota bacterium | reverse complement strand
GTATGAATACGTTGACCACCAGATGAGATCTCAACTCCTTTATAGAGCAAATCAAAGCTCAAGGTCTCTTGAGGATTTGCTGGATCAGGCATCGTATAGAAAGGCTTTGCACTCCATGGATAATGGGTAATAAAGATAAAATCAGATGTATGTTCTTCTTGGGCAAAACGGCAAGCTAACCGTTCGCCTTCAGGATCAATGTCATTTTCATCCGGATTGTTATAGTTATAACGTTCACGTAAAATTTCAAGTATATCAGTCAATTTATAACAAGGAATTTCATCAGGAACCTCATTAATCGTTGCTTTATACTGTTCCAAAAATTCAGTCCCTTCACTCCTCATGCCATTAAAGATTTTTTTCATTACCTTGCTAAGCATTTTGATAACATCATAGAATGAATCAATCATCGCCATTTCAGCATCAAGACTAATATATTCATTAATATGCCGCGTAGTGAAATGAGGTTCTGCCCTAAAGACAGGCCCTATTTCAAAAACACGTTCAAAGGCACCCGTTAAAATTTGTTTATAAAGTTGTGGACTTTGAGCAAGAAAGGCATCGCGATCAAAATATTTTAACTTAAAGAAGTTTGCGCCACCTTCTGAAGCTGCCTCTAAAATTTTAGGCGTCTTAACTTCTACAAAGCCTTCTTCACGCATAACGGATTCATAATATTTTAATAAAAGATCATAGAGCTTAAAAATTGCTACAATTTTAGGATGACGAACAGCGAGTGTCCGTTGATCTAAAAGTGTAGCTAACTGCAAGTTAAGTTCTTTTTTCGTGATATCAAATGGCCATTCACTCACACTACCTGCTATCACTTCGCACATAGTTCCATGAATTTCAACGCCAATTTTGGCCCGCTCTTCTTTAACTACTTTTCCCGTAATTGAGACAATGTCACCAGGCCGAACAGATTGAGCAGTATTAAATACGACTTGAACTGTTCCAGTATAATCACGCACTTGAACAAATGTAATGGGGCCAAGTTGTCGACTATTAAGAATACGACCCTTAATAAAAATCTCTTGATCTATAAAATTTTTAATATCAGAAATAAGCGTACGTTCCATCGAAAATCTCTCGGTTTGGTATTTATTTAAAAGTATATCGTAAATAGATACAAAGAAAAGTTCGACCGACACAAATGCTGTTTTATAAAAGAAGAGCTTCTATGGAAGCGAAAACAGTGCTTAGCTATCAAAAATGTTATGTTTCGATAACGTTCTGCTCCATATTCAATGACGCCTGAGGAATTGCTGATACGTCGACAACAATGTCACTTGAGCTCGAAAATGAGCCTTGACGCAATTGTTGATAATAAAATGATTGAGATGCTAATGATGAAGGCTCAATAAAGAGTAAATTTTTAGATTTTTCCATAATTGAAAGATCCAAAATCCCTACCGATTGTTCTAAGGTACGCAACCTATGGGTAACCATCAAAACCACTGAACTTTGAGCTAGTTCAGTGATCATATCAACTACAACTTTTTCACTCACTTCGTCCAAATGGCTCGTAGGCTCGTCAAGTAAAATGAGTTTAGGGTGATAATATTTGGCTCGCAAATAAAGACTTGCAAAATTCAGTCGTTGACGCTGCCCACTCGATAAAGATAAGCCACCTTCACTTAACGGTGTATCAAGCCCCCTTTTTGCACTAAACAGTGCCCATAAGCCAACACGTTCTAACAGGGAAATTAACTCATTCTTGGTATAAATAGGTTTGTTAGGTAATCCAAATAACAGATTATATTTTACAGTTCCTCGCATAGTTGAACTTGTCTGGTGTTGAACAGCTATTATTTGTCGCCGTTGTTCATCATTCATTTCATAAAGATTTTTGCCATTGACAAGAACCGATCCTTCATTAGGTTTTAATTGACCACCAAGCATAGAGAGTAAGGTTGATTTGCCCTGACCTGAAAAACCGATAATGCCATAAATTTTTTTAGCCTGATCAATAGGAACTGAGAGAAACAGATTCTGTTTATTAAACAATGAGAATCGCGTATTATATTTAAATTTAATAGTACGTGCTTCAATAGTAATTGTTGGCGAATTATCACTAACAGGTACCTTTTTTTCAATATCTTCAAAAGAAGGGAACGTCTGCTTGCCATACGTTGACATAAATGAAAAAAGATCTTTAACCCGTTCCAACTGATCTTTAAAACGATAAATAAACTGGCCAATTTGCAGCAATTGATACGTTCCATTAAAGAAGGTTATCAGCAATGCTATGCCTGTCATGTAACCGAGAGAACCATTTTTAATTAAGGCAATAACATAAGCACCAATAGTTGCAAAAATGACCAAATACGAAATTTTGGCCAACGTACTAATAATGTCATAACAACGCCAAAAAGTTCCCTCAATCGATAATCTCTTTTGATTAATAGACTTTAAATGCGTATTAACTTCACTACTGGTAAAAGTAGAACGAATTAAAGAGATCTGAAAAATACTTTCAGTACCAACAGACTTAACCCTATCATCAGCTTCAATGCAAATCGGCA
>CAYPXP010000126.1:0-2567 GCA_964414965.1 uncultured Pseudomonadota bacterium | reverse complement strand
AACGCTCTATCCAATTGAGCTATGGGCGCATTTTGATTTCGTTATTTCAATACTGAGAAACGATTAACTTCTTCCTGCCAGAATTTCATCGGGTAGCGAGCTTTGATGTATACTGGCCGTGCCATACGACTTCGCTGCTTTGCAGCTACGAAGCACAGGCGCGAAGCTTGAGCGAAGACTGGTGGAGAGAGAGGGATTCGAACCCTCGTGCCACTTACGTGACCCTCGCTTAGCAGGCGAGTGCTTTTAACCACTCAGCCATCTCTCCTGAGTATATTACAAGGATAAAGGTTTTCGTGGTTAAATCAAGATTAAATATAGCAAAAAAGATGCTTTTTGTATAGAACAAAAAAATGTACACTTTAAAGTGTTATACCTATTTACAAAACTGATCGAGGGTGTGATGGCTTTAATACTAGAGATCAAAGTAGTTCCTCAGTCTGGTAAGCAAAAATTTCAATTGGATAAAAGAGGCAAGCTTAAATGCTATCTATTGAGTGCTCCTGAAAAAGGTAAAGCCAATAATGAGTTGATAAAGTTTATTGCTCAATTGGGTAAATTTCCGCAATATAAGCTTGAAATTGTTCGGGGAGAATCAAGTCGCAATAAAGTTATACAAGTCGATATTGATATGACCTATGAAGATTTTTTACAACGGGTTGGGTTAGCCCATCAAGAATCACTTGTGTAATCGATTCAATTGTTTTTTATACGTTATTGCTTAAGATTGGTTTTAAAAGGTGTGAGCTAAAGATGTTGCTTAAGAAAGGGAGTATATGCCTTATTATCGTTGGGGTGCAATTGATCTTGAAGGTAATGAATATGAAGGCGAGGAATGGGCTTCTCATAACTATCATCTTGAAGAGTTATTATTAAAAAAAGAACTTGGATTGATGTGGGCAGATCGTAAACGCTTGGCACATAATGAGAAATTAACACTTGAGCAACAAGAATATTTTTTTCAGCAGCTTTATAAATTGGTTGATGCTGGCCTTTTGCTTTCTCAGGGTTTATCAGTCTTATCTCGTCACGGTTCAATGGTGCAAAAATTATTAGTCTCTGAATTGTATCAAGCGGTCAAGCATGGAAGTTCACTTGCTGGGGCTTTAAAGGCATTTGCTCATGTATTTGACTCATTGATAATAGGGCTTATACAATCAGGTGAACAATCAGGTAATTTGTTGAATGCATTAACAAGTTTAGTTCGTTTTTTACAAATGAAGGTCTCTATTAAAAAAAAGATACGGGCGGCATTACAAGTTCCCGCTATGACGTTTTTATTTTTTATAGTCGTTCTCCTTGTTATCTTTTTTGCCATTTTACCTTCGTTTGACCGATTAACTATTGTGACCCATCAACAGTTGCCACCATCGTTAGAGCGCTTAATGTCGTTAAGCCATATGCTTCAAGATATGGGGATGTTAAAACTTTCTGTATTAATAGGTCTGTTTTTCGTTCTTTTATGGATGATTAGTCGTTCATCTTTTTATAAAAGAGCTCAAGGGTGGTTTTTAATTCATATGCCATTTGTGAAAAAGATTTATTGGGCCTTAACATTATCGTTATTTTTTCAAGCATTATCCTTATTACTCAAGGGTGGAAAATCATTACTTGAATCGATAAAGCTCATTTCGTCTTTATCAAACAATGCAATTGTTCAAAAAAAGTTTATGGCATTGCAAGAACAGGTCTCCTTAGGTTTTTCTATTGATGATGCTTATGAAAAGACTTTTGGTAAACAGGCCCTTCCTGAAGTAAATGCTATGTTGGCAGTTGGCAATGAATCAGGAGCATTACCTGTAATGATGGAACATATTGCTGAACTCTATTTTGAACGGGCAGAAAAATCATTAAAACGATTTGCGCTTATTCTTCAACCATTATTACTGTCGCTTATGGGAATATTAGTTGCCGCACTTATTTATGCAATTTATGTACCGATTACGCAGTTGCCACAAACCTTAAGTACGATTTAACAAGGTTATTTGACGCTTTTTGAGCCTTACTATAAACTTTATGTGAGTGCCAGGATGGCGGAACTGGTAGACGCACAGGTCTCAAAAACCTGCGGTAGCGATACCATGCCGGTTCGATTCCGGCTCCTGGCACCACCAGCATCCTGCTGGACCGGATTTAAAAAACGTTGCCTGTTCTGGCAGATTCTCGTAAAATTCTAATTATTCTTAAAGAGTTATCTGTGGTTAATTAACACGAGTTCGATCAATACTAATATGTGATAAGCGCTTATATTAAGCGTTCGCCCCAGCCTATCAGCCGTAAGTTTAATGAAGGCTGAAGCTTAGTCGAGAGGTTTCATCGAACGCGGCACATTTGCTTAGATCGAGTTCACGTTAAATTAACGTGAACTCGATCTAAGCAAGTGTAACACATTTCCGAATTTTTTAATGATTTTCAAAAAACAACCCCTGATTTTGGAGCCTTTAAGTTAGCATTTTTAGTTTACTTCAAATTTGTTGTGTCTATAAAAAGGTATCAAATTTAGTGCAAACTCATTTATAAATCCGTTCGCCCAGACTATTCATTACCCACATCTCATTAGAAGAAAA
>CAYPXP010000125.1:0-2624 GCA_964414965.1 uncultured Pseudomonadota bacterium | reverse complement strand
TTTCTAACCCTTTCCCTTGCCATTGACAACCCCCCCCTATAATCCCCCCCCTTTGGCCCTTGACTTATGATTTTGATTTTGTAAAATTAGGTTATATGATTGAAAACTTACAATGCGAATATATAACACCAAAAACTTTTAATGGTGAAACTCCGACCACCACGACCGATTTTTGGCAATACTCGCAATTAAATTGTAGCACTACTCAATATGATTTAATGGAAAATGCCTCGTCCGGGACGAGTTTTTTTCTTGACAAAACGATAAATTATGGTGATGTTTTAATTGTCGCTTTTTTAATGATTTTCTTAATCTTTGGGATCGTAAAGTTTGTTAGTAATTTGATAATCCCTAAAATAATTGATTTTAAAAAACACTAATTGAGTATCTAATGTAATAGCAACTAAAATATAATTTATGGATTTTTTAGATTTTTCAATCAACGAGTTTTTCGGCTTAATAATAATTATTCCTTTTTGGATTTTTTATATTCAGATGATTTTAGACGGAATAGGTTGGTGTTTCCGGGACACTTTTTTTATTTCCCGGAGTAGGAAACGATATTAAATGTTTATTGAAATTAACAATGTTTTTTTCGCTTTTTGGGGTTTTTATGGCGAGTATTTTTACGCTTTTTGGGGCGTGGGCTTGTTTTTTACTTTGCTTATTGCTCTTTGGTATTTACTTGGAAAAAGATAATTGGTATAATTTAATAATAAAGGTTGGGGACAAGAAAACTTTTTACCGCCTTTGGTAAAATGAACTACAAAACTAAAATTGCTGGAATAATCGCTGGGCTTGGTGGACTTTTAACAGCCGGCACGGCTCTTGGTGCTAACTTTGTTGAAATAACCGCCGATGATTTAGCAACGACTACCGCTTACATTACAAACTTGTTTGATGATGTTAGTGTTTTCGTTTGGCTTGCTATCGGTTTGCCTCTCGGTTTCTATGTAATAAAGAAAGTGGTATCAATTATCAGAGGCCGAACTTCTTAAAGATATGATTAGCAAAATAAATGTAAAATTAGCCGGGTTGGTTGCTGGGATAGGAACGATGTTGACGGCCGGCGTAGCGGGTGCTACCTCTTTATTTACCTTGCCAGCAGGGGCGGTAGCAAGCACTACGGCTTATATTGGTGATTTATTCACCGATCTGAGCGTGTTTGTGTATCTTGCTATCGGTTTGCCTCTCGGTTTTTGGGTAATTAGGAAAATTATCAGTTTGGTAGCCGGACGGGCGAGATAATAAAAAGGGTTGCCGTCAAGGAACTCCACGCATATTATATTATAAGTAGGTAGGTAATTATTTTAATCGGTAATAGACCTGAACCTTTAACTCGCTTATTGGCGAGGTGCTTAAACCCCCGACGGCGTAAAAGAGCGTGGCTAACCCTCTCTTGTCCTTAATTTAATTTTTATGAACTATAAAAAGTTTGAAAAAGCAATGAAAATAGCAGACGACCGGGAGGAAAAAGTTTTTCAAGCCGTTAGTGAGCGATTTGAAAAGAAAGATAAAAAAGCGATTGACCGGTGGCTTGACGCTTGGAATAAGCAAGACAAAAGGGAAATGAAAAGGTGGGAAAAAGATTTTGTAAAAATATGATGCCTCTATTAGGAACTTTTTTAACTATAACCGATGAGGGAGTTAGCACTACGATTGGCTATACAAGGAACTTGATAACCGACTTTATGCCTATCTTACAGATTATTGTCGCTGTTGGGATTGGCTTAATTGTCGTTGTCGTCTTAATTAACGCTATAAGAGGCCATTAAACAATTATGTGGGGCTTTTTAACGGAGTTTTGGGGAAGTATCGCCAGCACTACGATTAACGCTTGGGAATACTCCACTTCTTGGTTTCAAAACATAGGCCTTGCTGTTGCCGGTGCTATCGGCAATCTTTTTGATTTTGCCTTACACTTTATAAACGATTTCTTTATTTTTTTAGGTTGGTTATTTAGTGGATTAAAAGAATTGATCGGGGCTTTGACAATGCCTATTTCTTACGCCTATCACTTTTTATCCTCTATGATAACCGGTGCGACAACCGCAACTTCTACTCCGGCCGTTTCTTATACCTTTGCGACTTCTACGATGAGCGTTTTTGAGAGTATTCCTTATTGGGAAACATTGTCTTACATTATCGGAGTTTGTATTTTAATTTTATCCGGGATTGCTATTATAAGATTACTAACAAAATTGTGAGCGACACTAAACTTAAAAAAATAATCAAAATGCTAAAAAGACCGCTCTTGACGATTTTAATTTTTATTATTCTTTTATGGGCGATGAAAGCGTTTGGGGCAGTTGGCGGTTATATTGACCTTGAAAGCGTGAGTTTTTACACGGACAACGAGGAAAAAGTTAGGGTTAGGTTTGATGTTGATATTACTTTTTCAATTACTTATTATTTAAAATATGGTAAGTGTGTAGTTATAAACTATGATGTAGACCCGGAGGAGTGGAACGCTTACTCTATATTTTCGGATAATTTTAAACAAAACCCTTATCAATATAATTGGGCTTTTTTCATAAGCAGTTTGGAAACGCATAGCACTTGTCCGGAATACTCCGAAACTTACACGGCCGGGAATACTTACGATACTTATCTTTTTAATCCCG
>CAYPXP010000124.1:0-2679 GCA_964414965.1 uncultured Pseudomonadota bacterium | reverse complement strand
TCCTTCAAATCGCTTTTGCAATTCTTCAATAATAGTAAACAATTCTATGCGCTCTACCTCTAATTTCATTTTTTCATCTGAAAGATTTTTGTATAACAATTGCTCAGCAGATAACTTTTCTTCTAATTGAACAATTGTTTGATGAAAATCGGCTTCTTTTTCAGCACATCGAACTAATGCTTCTCGAGTTTCGTCCCGTTCAACTTCAAGCCGCTCTATCATTTTTTGTAAGTTTTGCTCAACTATCTTGATTTCACTTATGAGTGTTTTACATTCTGCATCATCTTGGTGACGTTCAGAACGTTCACGACGCAAATCATCTTTACATATATTAAGTTTTGTTTGTGTATAATCATCAAGATCACGTCTGATTTGAGATAAATCATTCATAGTTCGCTCAAGTAATTCACGACGCTCACTGATAGTATCAGAAAACAAAGACATTATACCTAAACAACAAAACATAAGATTTATCGTATGTTTCATAACAATCCCTTGATTTTTTTCTTACCTTACTCTACATAATAAGCAAGAAAAGAATACAAAGATCAACAATTGCTCTCTACGTTTTAAAATATAATGATTCTACAATTAAAAGCCGTAATATCTTAAAAAGGCCTCTTGATTTGGTTCACGACCTAAAAAATTACATAATAATTGATCAGGTTCAACACTACCGCCTTTAGATAAAATATCATGTGTAAGCTTTTGGCCTATTTGCGCATTCAATAAACCGTGCTTTTTAATATAATCAAAAAGATCAAAAGCAAATATTTTAGCCCATAAATAACTATAATATTTAGCTGCATAACCCGTTAAATGGCCAAAACTTGCGGGCATATGAGTCTCATCATCAAAAAATATATAGGGCGTTAAAGAGGTCATCAAACTCTTATATAACTGCTGAATATCCTGTTGCGGATCAGCAAATAAATTTAATGAAAAAAGACTTAATGCTATCTGCCTCAAATGAAAATTGCCGGCATTAAATTTATCAAGGTCGATAAGCTTAGCAATCGTATCATCAGGCAACGATTTATCGGTTTTATAATGTTTACTTAATAGCTTAAGAATCTTTGGATCCCTTAACCATTGTTCAAACATTTGTGAAGGCGTTTCAACAAAATCATATTTTACATTGGTACCAGCAAATGAACGTAAATGAGTTGCACCTAATAATCCGTGCATAACATGTCCAAATTCATGAAAAAAAGTCTTTACATCATCGAATTTTAATAAACCAGGATACTCTTCATTACCTTTTGGAAAATTGGCTATCATCGCAATAACTGCGGGACAGCGTTGATCATCAACCTTATGTGGTGCAATAACATCAACCATACACGCATGAGAATATTTATTTGGACGTGGATATAAATCTAATAAAAGATATCCCAACAGATTTTGTTTTGCATCAAAAACCTGAATGCAACGAACGGAACTGTCCCACAATCCTTCACACGAAAATTCTTTAAAATGTAACCCTAAAAATTCTTGATAAATTGATAAAACTTCCGCAACAACATAATCAACGGGAAAATATTCGGCTAATTTTTCATCATCGATATTAAAATGTTTTTTCTTATATTGTTCATCTAAAAAAGCCTTATCCCAAGGATAAATTTTATTATCTGGACTCAAGTGAACTGACAAAGGAAGCTCTTTTGTTAAAACGCGAAATTCTTCATTTTGTTGTTTTAAAGCTCTTTCTTTAATTTTATCTAAAAACGTCGTTACAACCGATGAACTTTTTGCCATCGTATCATCAAGATCATAATCAACGTAATTTTTAAAACCTAATAATTTGGCAACTTCATCGCGCTTTTTCATCATCTCTTGCAAGATTGGATAATTAGCTGGATAAGCACGATTTTGAAACGCCCCGTAAACTTTTTTTCGTGTCTGTGTATTTTGTACTTGTTTGAAAACTGAAAAAATCGTTGGATAATCCATCCCAACTAAATAACGGTTCTGATCATCTTTTTTTAATGATGTCAAAATAGCTTCAGGTAAACCTGTCAATTCTTCTTGCGTAAAAGGAATTTTTGTATCAACATCAGAAATATTTTTACTAAATTCTAAGCTCAGCTTAGTTAATTCAGTATTTAATTTTTTAACCTGTTCAAGTTTATCTGATAGTAACAATAACCCTTCCCGAATATAAGACTTCATTGATTCATCTAAATAATAACGTTGTTCGGGTGTTAACGACTCTTTCTGAGCATTTCCATTATAATATTCTTTAAACGCTTCAAATAACTTTATATTTTTAGAGACCTCTTCTTGTAAAAATGGCTGCATTTCTAAAATAGCCTGATAAACCGCATCTCTTATATCTTTCTGAGGGCTAACTTCTCGCAATAGCCCCAATGGAGCCATTATCTGTCCAATGCGACTGCCAAGATCATCCATAGCCTGAGCGGTATTAGCAAAAGTACGCTTCTCAGGAACAACATCCAAAATATTTTGAACATCTTTTACTATATCTTTTTTTAATACTTGAATTCGTTGAGCTATATCTTCCGTAGTTTTCGGAAACAAATTAACAACATCATCAAAATTTTTAATTGAACATTCAACCACAGACTTCTCCGTTTTAGATAAAAAAGGAACAGAACATCCTGAAAGTACCATCATTAAACAAATAACATAAACTCGTTTCATAACTCATCCTAATTT
>CAYPXP010000123.1:0-2715 GCA_964414965.1 uncultured Pseudomonadota bacterium | reverse complement strand
ATGGCTTTATCATAATCAATAAAATCACTGGTTTTTTTTGCTTTAGAATAAATCCGGTTTGCTTCCCTGGCTTTGTATTTCGTGCCGTTTACTATTTTAGTTGCGGGCGTTTCGGTAGTTGGTTTCCCGCCGGATATGGTTCCAGCTGGCAGGACTTGAATAACCTTGCGAGCCTGTGTAATTGTTTCCATTTTTAAGGTTTTTAGTTATTCAAAGATATTTATTAATGTATATTATTAGCATATATTTTACCATAATTATACATTATTATTAATGTATATTTATAGCATGTTTTTTATCATATATATACATTATTTTAATGATTGGACCTGATTTAATACACAACTATAATGATATCAGGCAATTAGTTGAAATAATAATGTATATTATCTACATTATTATACATTTATTCGCTCTTTTATTCAAGAAGTCTTTAAGGGGAAAAACATTGATTAAGAATTTTTCCAATACAAAAGTGGTGTTGGTCACTACCATTCCGGCGCTGGAAGCCCAAGCCGGAATGATTGTTTATACATTTTTGCTCCCATGCAAAAATGAGCGCTGCAGGGAATGTGTTAGCCTTTTTGAAGCGAAGTGGAGTGCAACGCAACGGAGCGTAAAAATAGGAGAACTCTTTCCGGGCAAAAGGGTAGGGGTTTTCAATTTGTAGTTTTTCTTCCTACAAATTGAAATCTCCTTTTTAGACAAATATTCTTAATCTCCTGTGTTTGGCTAAAAACCGTGCGAGGGAACCGTTCAAATCTTTGCATTAGCGCTGTGAAGGGTTTAGAACACGAATAGACAGAATGGCTAAGAGCCTTCCGCAGGCGAAGCGTAGCCCGGAACATAGCGACACGGAGTAAAGTAATAAAGTGAGCGAAGAGAACACCATCACCCGGGGAATGCCCAGGAGCTTTACATAGATAGAAAATAATTCACGAAGTGCTGTTTAATTATTACTCCACTGCATCGTGGCATATTTCGTTTTTTATGGTTTTATTGCGGAGTTTAGTTTAACAAGTTTATCCCAAGAAATAGCTCCATTTTTGTCGCAAAAGTCAGTAGTAAATTCTTTAGTGAACACATTTAACATTTGCGAATAGGATTTAATAAAATCATCATTTCTTTCTTTCGCTTTGTGGCCAATGGGTTCAATAAGTTCTGTATAAAGGTCTGTTTCTCCAGAAATAAATTCCCAGAATTTCTGACCACAAAATTTATAGTAATCTCCCTTATCTGGATTTGCATCTCTGCCGTAACAACAACCGTTTACTGCAATAATTTGCATTTTAGAATTACCCGTTCTAAGTGTTCTTTTCGCCGTTTTAAAACTTTCTTTCATCTCCGCAAGTTGACGACTATTTGCCCAATTCGGTCCGGATTTAATAGCAACAATGTATCGTATCTTCTTATTATCAAATTCAAGATCAATCCCTGTTATTCCTGATTTACGGCCCCCATACACTTTATCATTTATAAAGATTGCAAGTCCTTCCAGCCAATCGCCAAAAATAGTTTCCTCATTTGAGGAGATGTGAGCATCAACAATACCACGAACTATTTGATCAGCAGTTAGAACATATTTAGCCTTAAACAAATATGGGTTTTTTCTTTTAAGGATCTTGATAAGCTTTAAACCATCAAGGCTTTGAATCCGCTTTTCATGAAACGTTCCAATATTCTTTTCAACGTACTGCGTAACGTCGCTTAGATTCAGCTTCTTCATATTTTATTTTTGGTTCAAGTAGATAGAGTTCAATTGGATTTAATTGATTTTTTACCATTTTATAATATTCAGGAAGGATTTCAACACCAATTGAATTCCTCTTCATCCGATTGGCTACATTTAAAGTTGTTCCTGAACCCATAAAAGGATCTAGTACGTAATCGTTTTCCTTTGTAAAAAGTTTAATGAACCATTCTGGCAATTCTTCTGGAAATGCAGCACTATGGTTTTTATTATTGCACTCAGTTGCCAAATGTAAAACATTAGTCGGATAAGCTTTGTCTCTGTCTAGCCAGTTTGAAATATTTTTACCAAAACCACTTCCCACTTTTGAGTTATCACGAATTTTATCGGTGTCAGATAATTTTTTTAAACGTGTTTTAGCCCAATCACCCATTGGTATCATAACTTCATTTTGATACATCTTGAAGTGTTTTTCCTTGTTGAATTGTAGCAATCTTTCCCATGAGTCCCGAAACCGGTTAGGCCATTTACCTGGATAAGAATTTTTCTTGTGCCATATAAACTCTTCCGTCCACAACCATCCCTGCTTTCGCATGGCAATTATTAGCTCCATAACATAAGTACTACGTTCACCATCAACAACTTTTTCTTTAATATTTAAGATGAAAGTTCCGGAGGGCTTTAATACTCTTAAAAGTTGCTGAGATATAGGAAGAAACCATTCAACATATTGATCAGGGGGAATGCCTCCATAAGTACTTTTACGCTGGTCAGCGTAGGGGGGAGACGTTACAATTAGGTCAATAGTGTTGTCTGGAATTTTTTTAAGTTCCTTTTTGCTGTCTCCTAGATATAAGTCAGTAGTAATTTCCATTTTAAATTGTCGTATTGAGTACAAACTTAGCCTTTTTGTATTGATTTTAAGGTTGTTTATGACTTAAAAAATCTCGCTCGGATTTAGCACGTTATTTACCTTAAAGAGATCCTGCGTTTAAGCCCATGGTTAAAACCTTTTTACCGATATC
>CAYPXP010000122.1:0-2886 GCA_964414965.1 uncultured Pseudomonadota bacterium | reverse complement strand
TGATTTTGCCATTAAGCATGATCGGACGAATTCCAACCGCGTACCTGACAAGAATATTATCATAACCACTGCGAGCGATTATTTCTTTTGTTTTTATGGTTATAGAAAATTTTTCGTCATTTATCACACATGGTTCTTGGATCTCTTTGAAATAAAGAGAGAAAAATGGAGATGAATAATAATTAAAACTACCAGTCTTTTTACTTGGGCTATCAGCAACGTTTTCTTCATACACAATATCGCACTTATCTCCCCTGAGTGTCATATTGATTTTACCATTACTTGATTGGTAAACATTTTCAAAGTCAAAAATTAACTTTTCCACATCTTCATTTATAATTGGTATATAACTTGGCATATTTTTATTAAATAATTTAATCCGTCCCGCCCGAGTATACGGAAGGGACTCCATATTACCCCTCAATCACATTCGTATCCGCCCCCCAATATCGTCAAAAATGAAAAAAACAAAAGGTAAATAATAATTTATTTCCACTAACGTTAGGATTATGAGAAGTTTGCGGAACGAAGTGGAGCAAATTTGGGAAAATGCCGAGCCGAGGCATTTTCCTCATAATCCTTGTTATGTGCCCCGAGCGTAACGCAGTGAAGCGAGAGCGCAGCGTGGCACGAGGCGATAGCCGAGTGAGTCGGATTTTCACTTTTATCAATAATTGCGAAGCAACAATATTTAAGAGTCGGTAACCTTAATATTTCCATCTTATAGCTATAATAATTATACCTAAAACAAACACTGTTAAACCTAAGAAACCAGTAATATCCCCGTTAAGATATGGAATAGGTGAATATGCGAGTAATGCTGTTATTATCATGGTAATTACGCATAACCTTACACCGTTTTTTCTTGTTAACAGTTTAGAGGAATTTTTCATTGTGGGTCCACAAGCTATCATGATTACTACTCCAAGAATAAAAATCATTGCACCAAGAATATCAATATCAATTTCCCATAAACTATAGGTTAGGAAGTTAAGTAGAAAGATTACTATCCCAATTGCACATAGTATAATTCCATTTTTTCTTGTAAGCCATTTCATAATGTTATTTAAATTAACAGATTTAATAAAGGTTTGTTTTTTCAAGGTTACCGACTCTTTCTTTAAAGTGAAAATTCTATTTCGTTTAACATCACAATTTAACGAAGTTGGATTTTTCCTCGAAATTTCAGGCAACCCTGAAATTTTAGAGCTGAAAAATTCAATTTGGGTAAAATTGGGGAAATCGCTTGGCGATTTAGCGTAAGCGACCCAATTTTCCGTTAAATTCCTGTTAGTTTCTTTGACCCTACAACGTGGGGTCAAATTTCGTCCGAAAAGTCGGGAGAAAGGGCGTTCCATCATTTGAGCGAATGCGATACATCAAGAACAAGAATCAAGGGGCAGTTTTCCGTAAAAAGAGAATAATAAAAAAGAAAAAGAGAATTTATTTAATGTCAAACACAGCAGTTGTTCCAGTAAATAAATCAAATTTGTATATAAACTTTAAATCTGTTGCATCACTTGGAACAAGATAAGCGAGTTCTCCTCTCTTTTTCATACCTGGCAGTATTTCACCATCTTTAAAAGATTTATCCAAAGCCATTAAACCTTCAAAATCAAGGTCGTAGTTATAACCTTCATCATCTAGAATGGTGGTTTCCATCATTGTACTTATGGACTGAGTTTTGTCTGTAAGGACATTCTCAATTGTTAAATCAACAATTGCATACTGCTTTCCAGATGGAGCTTCAGCAATCATAAACTCATTATCTTTTTGATCAATTTTTGAAACAAAGTTTACACTATTCACAGTTACTTTAAGTTCATTATCTGTTGCAGTCTCACCTGTCTTGAATGTTTGAGTTTTTGGTGGTTCTGGTTCAGCTTCTGGTTCTGATGGTATAACCTCTTGAGGTTCAGAAGGAGTATTTACTTCACTTGGTGTTGATTCCGCTTTTGATGGCGGAGTATAATCTGAATCACTAGTACATCCAGATATTGCAATAATTGATATTAGCAATAAAGCAACAATAGTAAAATTTATTTGTTTCATTTTTTATCACCTTTTTTTATTACAGCCATTAGCCCTGCAATGATTAATAGTATAAATGATAGTGCATAAGCAAAACTTACTGAGATTACTCCGCCGACAGCACTTATAATCATCATCCAACCGCCAACTTTAGTTTTGCTTTTTACTAATGCAGCTCCAACAATTCCAATTATTGAAAATAGAATTGCAAGCCAACCAAGACCAATAATTGTTGATGCTCCTTCACCACCGAGTGCAGAGCCAATTCCTCCGAACATTAATGCTATCAATGCACCAAAGAAACCAAATATCCCCCCAATAAGTCCAAGTACAAATTCAACAGTTCGTTTACCCATTTTTTCAACCCCCTAAACTATGATATGTATCTATTTTATAAAGGAACTATATAAAGTTTTCTGTTTGGTAATCGCTAATAGATTGTTGAATTTGATTCTTATACATACTTTGTTTATAAATTGCTATGACATTGTTTAGTTTGGTTTCTTTTGTGAAACGAGGCAAAAATAGAAAAAAGGTGTTTGAAGCATTAGATAAACCGATGATGCCATCTGAATTAGTGATAAAGATTTACAATAAAAACAGCAACACATATTTTAACCTTGTATCGAGGGCATTGGCGGAAATGAAATCAAAAAATCTCGTCGAAGTTGTGAATCCAAAAGATAAAACAGGTAGAATATATCAAAAGACAAAATTAGGAAATGATGTTACTAAGAAGCTAAAGACACTTGAATAGGAAAACTGCCCCTTCTTTTTTTAGCCCTTTCTCCCGATTGAAACTAACATCGGGCTTATGCGAAGTTCAAAATTTGAGGCAACCCACAAATTTTGAAT
>CAYPXP010000121.1:0-2900 GCA_964414965.1 uncultured Pseudomonadota bacterium | reverse complement strand
TCAATTTTTTGATCATACGACAAAAACCATAAACTGCCTGAACCGGTTTTCCATCTGGCGCATGTAAAGGACGCATACCATAATAGGCACGATACAAAAATGAGGATCCATCAATAAGAATGAGCTTTTTCTTCATATTATTATTTTACCATAAAAAACAGGCTACCAAAAGGCCTTTTAATTTCACTAAACTCTACCATCAACTCTGTTTTACTTCTACAAAAAAGGAAGGAGCGTTAAACGCTCCTTCTAAAAATTTAATCTAAAAAACAGTTTTAGATACGAGACAATTCAGCTCGCAATCGAGGCAAGGTTTCATTAACATATTGCGTACGATTACGCCATGTATGAATTGGATGACCAGCCACAAAAGCAGATCTAGCTCTACTAAATTTATATTTCCCATCTTGAGCAGCTAATACATTTTTTTCTCGTTCCAGGCGATCGATTTCAAGCTGAATCTGTCTGCGACGATCTTCAGAAACTTGTTGTACATTGTTTACAGGAGCGCGAACTACACTACGAGGCGAACGTCTCTGTTCTTCTTGCTGTCTTTGTAACTCTAAACGCGCAGCGGCATCTTCCATACGCTGAGCTTCTTGTGCTTGATCAAATGCCATATAGTCAGAATGCCTTGCCGCATCTTGAGCGCCTTGGCGAATAACCGCAACGTCAGAGCGACCACCAACTTCAAAAGCCTCTTGCGATAGTTCAAAATGATTTCTTAATGCAGCAACATCTGCATCTGGAATATTTTTTAATTGATCAAAAAGTATTCGAGCTTCACTGCAAGCGGTCATAAGAGCCAGTTCTCTCTGAGCAGAAGCTTCGTTTTGCCAAACTTGACCATCAGAATGACCTATAAATAACGTCTCTTCTGATATAATAAGTTGCTTACTTTGAGGATCAGCTAAGCAACCTCCAGCACTAACCGGATAAGCTGAGCCTGAATCTTTATATTGTCTCCACTGTTCAAAATCATAATAATGAGCATAGCCATTACTAATTACCTTAACAACTTTATATATTTGTCGATTTCTAAAAGCCTCTAGAATTAATTCTCGAAAAGAACTATAAGAAAGCGCTTCAACTTCATCTATATCCCATGAATCACCTTCACAAACCGAATCGCTACTTGCCTCAACAGGAATAGGAACACGCTTCCTTGTTTCAGCTAAAAGACCAGTTCCCGCTAAAGAGAATAATAAAAACAATGATAATTTTTTCATTATAAAAACCTCCAATATATTTAACATTTACATATTAATTGTAAACTATTTCCAAAGATTGTCAACGATAAATTACAAATAAAAATTATTAGACCTGTAACAACAATACAATAATTATATTTTTGTTATAATTAAACAAACCTCACGAAATTACATCAAAACCAGGCTCTTTAATGTTTATAAAAGTTCGTTTATTTACCGGATTCAATAAGCTTTTAACCTATCACGTGCCAGATCAATATAAAGGCTTAGATTTAATAGGAAAAATAGTTCAAGTTCCCTTACAAAATCGCCTTATTCATGCCATTGTAAAAGAGCAAATTAACCAACTACCCGCTCAACCTTTTACCATAAAAACACTTACAACAATCAACACCTTTCCAGAAGATATTCATTACATCAGCTTTATCAATCAACTCGCTGATTATTATCAAATTGATTCATATATCTTATTGCAACGACTCCAAAGTTTTTTGGAACAAGAGCAAGTTATAGAAAATCCTGTTTTTATGAGCAAACAAAATTCAGAACAAATTACCTTAACAACAGAACAGGAAGCGACATATCAATTTTTAGCAGAAAAGATTGCTCCCCCTTGCTTTTGCCCAACCTTACTTCATGGCGTTACCGGTTCTGGCAAGACAGAAATTTATAAAAAATTAATAATGAAAGCTTATGAACAGAAAAAAACAACACTCTTCTTGTTACCTGAAGTTACACTAGCACTGCAATTTACTGAACACTTTAAAAACACCCTTAACCTACCAATATTTAGTTTTCACTCACAAAATACAAAATCAGAAAAAGAACTTTTGTGGCATGCATTACTCACTCAGCAACCGATGCTCATTGTCGGCGTACACTTACCAATTATGTTACCAATCAACAACTTAGGCCTTATTATCGTCGATGAAGAACATGAGGTGGGTTATCAAGAGAAAAAACATCCAAAGATAAATACCAAAGAAGCCGCATTATTACGTGCGCAACGATACACCATTCCGATTTTATTAGGTTCGGCAACACCATCTATCAGCTCACTTTACAATGTAGCACATAAACATTGGCATTTTTTTCAGCTAAAAAAACGATTTGCAGGCAACTTTCCAACCATCACAACAGTCTCATTACTCAAAAACAAACTACAACGACGTAATTTTTGGATTAGCCGCGAATTAGAAACAGCGATTAAAGACCGCCTTAATAAAAAAGAACAATCTATTATTTTTTTAAATAGACGCGGCGTCTGCTTTTTTGTTCAATGCAAGGATTGCTCACAGATCTTTTCATGCCCAAACTGTTCAGTTAGCCTCACCCTTCACAATGACAATGAATTACATTGTCACTATTGTGGAAGAAAAGAGCCTTTATCAACAAACTGCCCTAAATGTAAAAAAACAAATTTCATCAAAAAAGGCATTGGTACACAACAAGTCGTAACCATTTTAGAAAAATTATTTCCAACCGCCCGAATTGCCCGCGCAGACCTCAATACCACCACACAAAAAAAAGATTGGTACAACACTATTCAAAAGATACATAGTGGCGAAATTGATATCATTGTCGGCACGCAAAGTATTACCAAAGGTTATCATTTTCCTAACGTTACCTTAGTTGGCATTTTATGGGCCGACCTAAATCTCCATTTTCCTATTTACAACGCTGCTGAAA
>CAYPXP010000120.1:0-2909 GCA_964414965.1 uncultured Pseudomonadota bacterium | reverse complement strand
AATAAGAAAACGAGTAGTTTTTGATGTTAAAAATCCCAAGAAAGAAAATAATTCAAAATTACCAAATATTGATGTAGCTTCTGTATAGAAAACAGTTCCTGAATTAATTCTAAATGTTGGACAATAAATACCAGTTTGAGAGTAGTCTATGCCATTTATAAAATAAAAGTTTACATTCTGAAATCTTGATTTTAATTTACCTGTTGAATCAGACAATGTTTTAATTATGTTTAGAGGGAGTGTCTTACAAAGTGTGTAAACTAAAAAGTTATTCTGAAAATTTTTGACCTCTTTTAAAAAGGTCAAAAAAATTTTCGGAAATAACTTTTTTAGTAATTTTAAACACATGAATATGAAAAAAGAAGAACTATTAAACAGCGATTTTTTTAAGCAATTTAATTCTGGACAAGAGTTAAATGATTTTTTGAGTCAAATTCAAAAAAGGGGTTTAGAACAGTTATTGGAAGGTGAGTTAGATGCGCACTTAGGCTATGATAAGCACCAGGTCTCAGGAAGTAATAATTTCAGGAATGGGCATTCCACAAAAAAGATCAAGACTTCACTTGGAGAATCAGAAATTAGCATCCCAAGAGACCGTGATTCCTCGTTTAACCCAATGTTGGTACCTAAAAGGAAAAGTATCGTTGACGGCATTGAAAACGTAATTATATCACTTTATGCAAAAGGAATGTCAAATAGTGATATAGAAGAACAGATAAGGGAGGTTTATAATTTTGATATTTCTACCTCAACTATTTCAAGAATTACAGACAGAGTAAGTAATGATATTATTGCTTGGCAAAATAGACCTTTAGAATTTGTATATTTAATAGTATGGATGGATGGTATTGTTTTTAAAGTCAGGGAGAACTCCAAAGTTATTAATAAGACCATTTACATTGCGGTGGGCTTACGTAAAGATGGACTTAAAGAAGTATTGGGCTTGTGGCTTGGAAAGAATGAATCAGCCGCTTTTTGGATGTCTGTTCTTACTGATATGAAAGCAAGAGGCGTTGAAGATATTTTAATTACAGCTACTGACAATTTAAATGGATTTACTGACACTATTAAAACTGTTTTTCCAAATTCTACAACTCAAATATGTGTTGTACATCAAATTAGAAATGCATCAAAATACGTTGTATGGAAGGATAAAAAAGAATTTTCAAAAGACATGAAAGAAATCTATAACGCACCTACAAAGGATGGTGCAAGAGCTGCTTTAAATGACTTTTCTGAAAAATGGTACACAAAGTACTCATATGCAGTAAAAAGCTGGGAAAATAACTGGGAAAACCTTACTGCATTTTTTGAGTTCCCTGTTGAAATTAGAAAAATTATTTACACCACAAACTTGATCGAAAATTTAAATGGAAAAATTAGAAAATATACCAAGAATAAGCTCTCTTTCCCAACAGATGACGCCGTTCTAAAATCAACTTATCTGGCTGTTAGAGAAGCTTCAAGAAAATGGAATTTGCCTATAAGAAATTGGGGCATCATCCTTAATCAATTTTTGATTATCTTTGAATCTAGATTGAAATTTTAACGTAATCAACTTTTTAGTTTACACACTTTATGAGATAGTGTCTATTTTATTAAAGATTTACCTCTTGAAGAACTTGGTTTGTAATCAATAACTCTGTTAGAGTTCCTCTCTTAAGCGGATTTGCATTTATATTTCTTCGTGCATTAACTCTATAGATATTAAATTCAGAATATAAGTCATCAAAGAAATTGTCATTTGGATTTTTTCCCTTTACATCAGAATTACTTAAGATCCATTGATAATTTTGATTATCCAAAATTTCACAAAACTCTTTTAGTCTAATTTGTTCAGCATCATTAAATTCATCTTTTCCATATGAATTAAAACTGGATGTTTCACTTAATGGTTTATAAGGAGGATCAAAGTAGAAAAAAGTATTTTCATTGGTGTAATTTAATGTCCTTGAAAAATCCCCATTTAAAACCTCAACCTTTTGCAACACCTTTGAGACTGCTAATAGATTTTCTTCATTGCAAATTTGAGGTGTTATATAGCTTCCTATTGGCACATTAAATTCATTTTTTCTATTCACTCTGTAAAGACCATTAAAACAAGTTCTGTTTAAAAATATAAATAATGCACTTTGCGTTGTTTGATCAGAATTTCTTGTATTGAATAAACTTCTTTTTTCGTAGTAATATTCTTTTTTAGCGTCTTGATTTTCTGCAATATTATGATATTCAACTTCCCATTCTTTTAATATTTGTATTAAGTCCTGAACATTGTGTTTTATTGTCAAGTAGGAATTTGTGAGATCTTGATTTATATCGTTTATGATTGCGCTTTCCAAATTCGGGTATTGTTCTAATATCCAAAATAACACCGCACCACTACCAACGAAAGGTTCGATGTATGTAAATCTATTTGTTTCAATCGTTATTGGAAGTTGTTCTTTGATTTGCTCTATCAATTGACTTTTACCCCCAGCCCATTTTAAAAAAGGTTTTGCTGTTTTATTGTCCATTACTATATTTTATATTCAGTTTATGTCTGCAAAGTTAAATTTTAAACTCTTAAGATTTTAATAATTTGATGTTAATGTCTTCAAAATATCAGTGTGTGATAAGATAAGATTAAATATGGTGCAGAAGAGTTGGCTTTGCTTATCAGCTTGTACTTCTTTTAATTTTTCGAAGGGTTGGCTATGTTTCATTTTTATTTACAATTCCCAAATATATTAATAAAATCGATACTATACGGACAATTTAACTATTGGTATAAAAAAAGGTACTACAAAACGAATCGCAGCACCTTTTATAAGGGATAAGGAATTTTACTTTTTAGTATATTTTACATCCACGCCAAGGTTGTAATACCAATTACGGACTAGAATGCGCTAAAAGAATTTAGAATATTTTTC
>CAYPXP010000119.1:0-2925 GCA_964414965.1 uncultured Pseudomonadota bacterium | reverse complement strand
AATGAAATGACCATGGCTAATGCTGAACCAAAGCTGAGACCATAACTGCCAACCCACCGATTAACATAAATACGATTTATACATTGAGGCATCAGATTTCTCCTTTGTGTGTTTGAAAAATTCACTATAAGGCACAGCCTACCACCTCCCCATTTTATTTGTCTATGTTCTTTATTTGTTAAAAATTTTATCGAAGAGATTTTTAATTGAACGCCATCCAAAAAGAGTAATATCTTTATAGGTATATTTTTTATCGCCAGCATATATTACCGAGCTATGAGAAGGATCTGCTTTTGCTAGATCATTCCAATATTCAAGTGATTCAAAATAATCAGGAACAGCCGTAGCTCCAGCTTTAATTTCAACCGGAAATAGGTTTTGACCTTTTTCAATAATACAATCAACTTCATGTCCCGATTTGTCGCGCCAAAAGAAATTTTGTGGGCGACGATTATTATTATACGATTCTTTCATTAATTCGGTAATTACCATTGATTCAAATAGGCCACCGCGTAAATAATGTCTCATTAATTGTTCAACATTTTCAATACCTAATAATGAACATACAACGCCAGTATCATAAAAATATAATTTGGGACTTTTGATTAATCGTTTGCTGAAATTTTTATAATGTGGATGTAAAAAATAAATAATATAACTAGCTTCTAATAATGATAACCATGAGCGTGCCGTAGCGACAGAGACGCCACAGTCATTTGCCAATGATGAAATATTAAGAAGTTGACCAATACGTCCGGCACACAATTTAATAAATGTCTGAAATTGTGAAAGATCAACGACACGGGTAATCTGACGAACGTCTCGTTCAATATAGGTTTGGATATAGCCTGGATACCATTCAGTTGGCTGTAACTTTTGTTCAAAAATTCGAGGATAAAAACCAGTAAACATTGCTTCATTCGCATCAGACGCTAAGAGTTTCGCATTTTCTAATTCCACGATAGAAAAAGGTAACAAAGTAAAAATAGAAATACGTCCGGCTAGCGTTTGTGAAATCGATTGAGAAAGTAAGAAATGTTGTGATCCAGTCAAGATGTAAAAGCCTGGCCGTGGTTTTTCGTCAACTATGCCTTGTAAATAAGAAAAGAGCTCTGGAACTTGCTGAACTTCATCCAAAATAACTCCCGATCCCTTATCGTACTGTTTCAGAAATCCTTGCGGATCTTGTTGGGCTAATGATCGTATGTTTAAATTTTCTAAGGTAACGTAGTCATAATCAGAAAAGATAGCTTTTGCTAATGTCGTTTTTCCTGATTGACGGGGACCAGTTATAGCAATAACCGGCATCTTTTTAGCCAACTCTTTGATATAAGGCGTAATATTTCTATAAATCATTTTAAATCCTCTCTTTGGACAAATCGTACAATAGACTTATCGAATTGTCTAGGTAACGATAAATTCTTTAAAATCAAGTAACTAGATGAAGCGCTCGACAGCTTAAAAGCCATGGGTATTCGGCGACGGAAAATAAAATTCATCACAAAACTTAAGTTATTATTAAAGTTTCCCATTTCCTGTTAAAGTTTAAAAGAAAAGTAAAATCGCCAATTTCTGGGCAACTTATTTTAAAGAGCATTTATGATAAAAAATATAATTTTTATGGAGCATTCGCCCAATAATTAAAAAAGAGTAAGATTAATTGGAAATTTATTAATTGTTTTTAAGAACAGGAATTATTATGAAAAAGATTGGTTTGTTCTTAGCGTTGACACCACTGCTTTACAATCTTACTATGTATCAATCATCTCATGATGTAGAGAAGGAAGGCTCATACGGTAATTGTTGTTTGGAAAGTTGTAAATTAATTTCAGCCCTTTGGGGTGGCGTCGGAATATCCTACTATTTTTCAAGTCTCCAATCAGGATTTGAAAATACCTCTGATCATATAAAAACATTAAGTGTAAGCTTGGGCCTTCCTATCTGCGGTGTAATAACCGCACTTAAGTTACAAAAATATAGAGATTCGAAGAAAAAAGATTAATCATTTCTTATTAAGGAAGAGATATGAAAAAGATAAGTCTATTTTTATTAGTTTCAGGTTTAACGTTTAATACCTTTTCAATGGAACAAGAAGGTACGAAATCTCAAGAAGAAGTGCCGACACCAGTAACGATGCATCGTCATTCACATAATCATGAGATGGCACAAGTTGTTAATCTTGTCTGTGATCGATGTTGTTCTGGCGTTGGAGCCTACTTTTGTGGGCAGCTGGCGATAAGGTCATGTCCACAAGTGGAAGTCATGGAAGCAAATCCATTCAGTGCCATTCCTTGTTTGCTCTGCTCAGTAGCAACAACCTTTTTTGCCAAACGTGCCGTTTTTGGATCTAAGAAAAAATAAATTTTTAAAATAAGGAAGAGATATGAATAAGTTGAACTTAATGATGCTAACGAGTTTAATATTTACTACATTACCAATGGAAGAGAGAAGAAGAGACGATCAAAAAACACAGGCTCCGACTTCTCAACACATGCAACTTCAGATTGAAGATTCACCTAGTAGTGATGAACTATATGATGCTGTCAATGATGGCTGTGACCGTGTATGTGCCGGAGTCGTAGCTTTAGGTTGTACCACTGTTTCTGCCGGATGGCTTGCCATCTTAGCTATTCCTATGGCTATGAGGCTTGGTGCTCCTCATTTAACCACGGCTGATTATGTCCAAGCAGCCGCAATTTACCTCGGTCCACCAGCTTGTGGCCTTGGAATGGCTGCGTGGTGCGCTAAGATAGCACTCTTTGGAACAAATAAACATCATGAAAAGGAAAAAGATGAATGAAAAAATTAAGTTTACGCCTACTCATTTCAAGTGCGGCCTACCCGACATAGCTTTAGCAGCGACGGAGAATAAAATTTAGAAATAATTATCTTTAAAAAATACAAAAGAAAATGTAACGAAAATTG
>CAYPXP010000118.1:0-2926 GCA_964414965.1 uncultured Pseudomonadota bacterium | reverse complement strand
TTCATCCTTTTTTCACTAACAACAACGAATGGACTTGATCCTAATTCTAATAATTTTTCAACCATAGGAAGGTCGCCAAAGATCGTGGCTACAAACAGAGGATGATATCCATATTTTTCACTCAGTGGGTAAATCATAACATTTGGATTAATGCCATATAAATTAATTAAATGTTCAACAAGATGTGTATCTCTGTAAGAGACAGCTTCTTCAAAAAGCTCAAAGGCATGCTTTTCCATTCTATTGTTGTTTAATAATGAGAGCAAAAAAGGTGTAAGTTGAATATCGTACAATTCATCAACAATATCAGTATCAAATGATGTCTCACCTTTTAAATAACGTATATAAGAAGGAGCACGATCTAAAACTTTATAAGTATTGCTCAAAAAGTTTTTATCTGGAATTTGATCAAAAAATTTTTCCACCGATAAGTGCGGAACAAGAAAGTTGTTCAACATAAGATGTTCCGAAGTTGGTAAAGATAAGTAAAAAGACATTTTCAGACTAACAGCTATCTGTGGAAAATCAGTTTCGAAATAAGTAAATAATTGTAGAATATTGTCAGTATGATCAGGTCCATAATTTCCAGTCTGATAGTATTGAGCAATTAACGCCTTAATCATTAAATGAATGTAAGTAGGATAGGATCGGCATTGGTCTTTATTTAAAATTAAAAAAGTCTTTAAAAGCTGTGGTAAATCAGCGCGTTTTTTAAACTGTTCAAAAAGTTCAGCATATCCCAATGAAGAATCTATTAATTTTTCAACATACTCTTTAATGTGCTCGCATGGTAACTCAGAGATTGAAGAAGGTAGAGATCCATGCGTATTTGTTTCTTCTTTCGAATTCAAATAAGTATCATACTTTTCCGTAGAAGAACACGCTGAATCTTTACCAAATTCCATTGGCGCAACAGTGGAAAAAGTTAAACAACTTAAAAACAAAAAAATTGAATATTTTTTCATAAAACCCTCATTTTAAAATTAAATTTCCTCTTTATCTTTAGCGTTCTCGCCTTTAAATAATTTGCCAGAGTTCAATTTTTGAGAAGGCGCTTCAGATAAAGATGGTATAACCTGAGTCTGTTTGCTTGATTCTTCATGGTCAAAGCTATTATTTGCCATTTCCAACGCACGTTTTTGTTGCTTATATGCGTTAATACGCCATGTGACTATTTTAATTAAATTATCCAATCTGTTTTTTGAATCTTCATCAGAAGGTTTTAAGTATTTTAATTTTTTATTTAAATATTTTAAATGAAAAATAAGTGCCTGATCTGAATCTTCACAACCAAAATTTGCCCGTATCATTTTTGGTGGAAAAAAGTTCCGAATAAAAGATTGAATGATTTTGCAACAAATAGTAGTAAAGTCTTTATCTGTTTCATAGGATAAATATTCATAATCAGCCGGATGAATAAAGCCTTCTAAATTTAACAATCCACGATCAGGTAATCCAAATGATGACTGAGGGCATAAACACAAAATGCCTTCAATAACACAATAATTTTTGTTTTCACCAACCATGGCTAACGGATTTGCCCCTAATTCTAATAATTTTTTAACCATAGGAAGATCTCTTAAAACAGCAGCGACCCACAATGGATGATATTTGTACGCTTCATCTTTGGGAGAAATTATAGTATTGGGATTAATTTCATATGTTTTACAAAAGTATTCAATAAGATGAAGGTTTCTTTGAATAAAGGCCTTATTAAATAGTTGATAAACAAAGTCATCATTTAATCTATGTTTATTCAATAATGAAAGTAAAAAAGGCGTAAGTTGAATACTAAATAAATCAGCAAAAACAGTAGTATCAAGAGGAGCGTTCCCTTTTAAATAATTCATATAAGCATAAGCTAGACTTAAAGATTTATAGATATCACTCAAAGAATTTTTATCTGAAACCTGCTCAAAAAATTTTTCAACCGATAAATGTGGAACAAGAAAATTATCCAATAGAATACGTTCTGGAATTGGTAAATATAGGTAAAAAGACATTTTCAGACTATCGGCTATCTGTGGGAACTCAGTTTCGAAATAAGTAAATAATTGTAGAATATTGTCAGTATGATCAGGTCCATAATTTCCGGTTTGATGGTGTTGAGCAATTAACGCCTTAATCATCAAATGAACGTAGGTAGGATAGGATCGGTTTTGATCGTTATCTAAAATTAAAAAAGTCTTTAAAAGCTGCGGTAAATCAGCGCGATTTTTAAATTGTTCAAAAAGTTCAGCATATCCCAATGAAGAACCTCTCAAATTTTCAATCTCTTTAATGTGCTCACTCGATAACTCAGAATTTGAAGAAGGTAGAGATCCATGTTTATTTGTTTCTTCTTTCGAATTCAAACAAGCATCATGCTTTTCCGTAGAAGAACATGCTGAATCTTTACCAAATTCCATTGGCACAACAGTGGAAAACGTTAAACAACTTAAAAATAAAAAACTTAAATATTTTTTCATAAAAAAACCTCATTTTAATTAAATAATTTGAAAATCAGAGCATCCATTTTGAACAAAAACTTACACAAAGCGATTAGGCTTGTAAGTGAATTGCTATCAAGTCAAAATTTTCAAATATAAAATATTTTAACATTTTCATAAGAAAAGTCAACTTTAGCGGTAAAAAAGATTTGAATGTAGACTGTCTTTATCCATAAATTTTTCAATTTTGGGGAACAGTTGAAGTGTTAAATTTCATACGTACAGGTAGAAATTACATAAATTCGATAAAGACTCATAATTGATACGTCTTTATATTAACGAGTTCGTCCCCAGCCTGTCAGTCGTAAGTTTAGTGAAGATTGAAGCGAAGGTGAAGGGGTTTTGACGAACGCGGCACATAAATATATTTCCAGAAAATTGCTACTTTTAAACAGGATAAGAGCCTCTGTTATTAAACGATATTTTGAATCTGTTCA
>CAYPXP010000117.1:0-2941 GCA_964414965.1 uncultured Pseudomonadota bacterium | reverse complement strand
TGTTAAGATATTTTACCATAAAACATACCTATGTAAGCGTAAAATATTATAATCGCATCTTGTAAAAATGTGGGTAATCGTAAGGTTTAAGCGGAGGAATCCAAGGGAACCATTGGCGCTCTTTATTAAAGGTTTGACCTGTCCGTCGAAGCTCCTTTCGATTTTGCAAATCGTTATCAAAAAAGAGCGAAGACTGGAGCGAGCAAACCTTTACGCCTCACCTGCGGAAGGTGCGAAGGTAATAGAAGTAGGAAAAATGGTTGGAGTTTATAAAGCGTTCGATAAGACCCCTCGACTCGCCATGAAATGGCTTACTCGGGGCGAACGCTTTTTGAGATTTTCATAAGAAAAAAATGCGTTAAAATCCTTCGACCATCTGCTTTCAGCTTAGCTTCAGCAGAAGCTCAGGACGAGCGCATTTTTTAGCATTAAAGTATAAAATTCCTATGAGCTTGTAGGTGTTTCACTTT
This sequence comes from uncultured Pseudomonadota bacterium, assembly GCA_964414965.1. GTDB lineage: Bacteria > Babelota > Babeliae > Babelales > UBA12409 > UBA12409. Next base: position 2,471 of record CAYPXP010000117.1, on the reverse strand, counting down.
TTTAATAAGGATTCAGCAATCAAGATTAAAGTTTTCTGCGTTACTTATTATTGTTTTTGCGAATGCAAAAACAATAATGTCACGCGGTCAAGCGGCACGCTTGCCCGATCCAGCTGGGAAGCTGGTCTGGCTGAAGGCTAAAGTTCATCCGAATGACTTTTAAGCCATGAGGACAGGCCTTACCTGCGGAGGGTACGAAGGCAATAGAAATAAAAGAAAATAATCGGAAATTAAAAGATTTAAGAAAAAGATTTTTGGGTTTTTGGAAATTGTTGAAAGTGCCGATAAAGCTTCGAATGATTTAAAAGTTTGTTTTTTGATAGAAAATGGTGCCGGGGGAGAGAATTGAACTCCCGACACGAAGCTCTTCAGGCTTCTGCTCTACCACTGAGCTACCCCGGCAACCGATACTATAATTTTAGGCATTTATTCGTTTTTGTCAACGAATCTGGCGAAAAGTTTTTACTAAAAAATAACGCTAAAAACTATTAATGGACATCTTACAGCTTATAAGGGAACACAGCTTATCTATATATCATTTGTTAATTATGCATTATTAGTTTTTACAAGGGAGAGCCTTGATGCTCTCCCTTGTTTTTTAACACAATTATTAGTTCTTTTTAAAATCTGATTCTTATGATACGCTATCAATCAAAAGTAGCATATGAAAAGGTTTTTTGATGGACGATTTAAAGAAGATTATAAAAGAATTAGAGGGAAAGATTCTTGCTGCTCTGACTGAAGCGCGTAATGAAAAAGATCTTGAAGAAGTTCGGTTACATTATTTAACGCGGCAAGGTCCGGTTGCGCAGTTAATGACACGGCTTAAGACGATGTCTGCTGATGAGAAACGCAAATATGGACCGTTACTCAATAATCTTCGTCAAAAGAGTGATGCATTATTTATCACTCGTGAAAAAGAGATCAAAGATGCTGAACGTGAATTGGCGCTTAAAAAAAAGTCGCAATTTGATGTGACTGCCTATCAACCAAAGACTATTTTTGGATCACTTCATCCTTATACCTATGTTATTCAAAAGATTGAAGATGTCTTTATCTCAATGGGATACGCCATTGTCGATAGTCCTGAAATTGAAGATGAATTTACTAACTTTGAGGCATTAAATGTGCCGAGTGATCATCCGGCACGTGATATGCAAGATACATTGTGGCTCGATTTGCCTGATCGCTTGATGCGAACCCATACGTCTAATGCCCAAGTCCGCTTTATGCAAACTCATAAGCCACCACTGGTTATGCTGGCACCGGGACGTTGTTACCGGTACGAAGCGACTGATGCTACTCATGATTATATTTTTATGCAGACTGAAGGGCTCTTAGTCTCTGAAAACGTCTCGATGGGAAATTTATTCGCAACGACAAAAATATTTTTAGAAGCATTATTTGAAACAAAAAATATCAAAATTCGCGTACGACCAAGTTATTTTCCTTTTGTTGAGCCGGGTGTAGAAATTGATATGCAATGTATTTTCTGTAAAAAAGGATGTTCAGTTTGTAAAGGAAGCCAATGGATCGAAATCGTTGGTGCGGGGCTTGTTCATCCGAATGTTTTACAAGCTTGTAAGGTTGATACTGAAAAATATAATGGTTTTGCATTTGGCTTTGGATTGACACGACTTGCTATGTTGAAATATGGCATTAACGACATCCGTATGTTACAAGGTGCCAACCTAGATTTCTTAACACAATTTTAATATTATTGAATATTTTTTCTTCGCACCTTGCGCAGGTAAGGCCTGTCCTTATGGCTTAAAGCCATTCGGATAAACTTTTGCCTTCAGCGAGACCAGCTTCCCAGCTGGATCGGGCAAGCGTGCCGCTTGACCGCGTGACATTATTGTTTTTGCATTCGCAAAAACAATAATAAGTAACGCAGAAAACTTTAATCTTGATTGCTGAATCCTTATTAAAAAAGTGAAACACCTACAAGCTTGTAGGTGAATTGAGCTCCAGGCTTCGCATAAAGTTACGTCAAGACAAACTGGAGCAAACGCTTCATGAGATTTTCATAAGAAAAAATGCGTTAAAATCCTTCGACTATCTGCTTTCAGCTTAGCTTCAGCAGAAGCTCAGGACGAGCGCATTTTTCTATTTTTAGTGTTAGCCTTAAACTTGATACCTTTTGGTAAACATAACGCAAATTCGATATACTCATATTTGATAAGTATTATTAAGCGTTCGCCCCGAGTAAGCCATTTCATGGCGAGTCGAGGGGTCTTACCGAACGCGTCATACTTGCTTAAATTGAGTTTGCGTTACATAAAGTTTTTTGATATTAAAATAAATCGCGTTCGCCCTGAACAAAGCTTAAGCGAATTTATGAGCGAAAAGCGAAGTTGAAGGGTTTTATCGAACGCGCAAATGTAAAAGTTTATAACGTTTAAAGGAATAATTATGAATATAAAAAAAGTTGTCATTCCAGCAGCCGGACTAGGAACACGCTGGGCGCC
>CAYPXP010000116.1:0-3003 GCA_964414965.1 uncultured Pseudomonadota bacterium | reverse complement strand
CAAAATCTATTCGTGTTTTGCCATTGATTTGAACAACAATTGTAACTGGTTGATTATCAACTGCTTTTTTATCATACGTTGGCCATGAGCAATCGGTTAATGATTTCTTAAACAGCGTTTCCAAAAGTTCACTTGTCATGTATGGCGCAAATATTGAAAGCGAAACGAGAATAGCCTCAGCACTTTCTTTATTCAATTGCATGTCTTGCGCTGTGGCATCATTTAAAAATTCCATAGCAGCTGAAATTGCCGTGTTAGGCTTGAAGTTGTCGAGACGTTCTTGATAATCTTTCAAAAATAGATTAACTCGTTGTGTAACCGCTGCTGTTTCTGTTTCTTTTTCATGTAAGATAGTCTTTGGATTAGTAAAGTAATTCCATAATTTATTAAGGAATCGTTTCGTTCCTTCTAATCCATTATCTTGCCATTCACAATCAAGTTCTGGCGGGCCCATAAACATAATATACATTCGTAAAGCATCAGCGCCATAGTCGCCAATGATGTCATCAGGGTTTACCACATTGCCTTTTGATTTAGACATTTTTTCAACTTGGCCACTCTTTTCTGAGTATTTGAGAATCATTCCTTGGTTGAATAATTTTTTAAATGGTTCATCAAATGGTAAATAGCCTAAATCAGCGAGAACTTTTACATAAAAACGTGCATAAAGTAAATGAAGTATTGCGTGTTCAATGCCACCAACATAAAGGTCTACGGGAAGCCAGTAGGAAGTGTCATTCATATCCCAAGCTTTATCTTTTAATGTTGGATTTGGATAACGCAAAAAGTACCAACATGAACCAGCCCATTGAGGCATCGTATTTGTTTCACGTTTGGCTGGGCCACCACAGGTAGGACAGGTTGTATTAACCCATTCTTCAATTCCGGCTAATGGCGATTCGCCAGTGCCCGTTGGTTCGTATTTTTCAACATCAGGCAATAAGACTGGTAGTTGTTCTTCAGGAACAGGAACGATGCCACAGGTATCGCAATAGACGAGTGGAATTGGTTCGCCCCAGTAACGTTGACGTGAAAAGATCCAGTCGCGAAGTTTGTATTGTGTTTCACGATTGCCAAGTTTATTTTCTTCGATGTAAGTGCAAATTTTTTCGATGCCTAAGGTTTTTGCTTCAAGGCCACTTAAAAAGTCACTGTTAATTAATGAGCCATCACCAATATATGCTTCAGTTAAGTTTCCAGAAGCATCTTTTTTCGCATTTGGTGAGTCAATGACCTGAATAATAGGAAGGTTATATTTTTGGGCAAATGCAAAATCACGTTCATCATGAGCTGGAACTGCCATAATCATGCCGGTTCCATAATCGGGTAATACATAACTGGCAATATAAATCGGAAGTTTTCTGCCGGTGATTGGACAAGTAGCAGCTGAACCAGTAAAGACGCCGCTCTTTTCTTTATCAAGTTGTCGATCAAAAGATGACATGGTTTGAACGTTCTCTCGATATTTTTTGACTACTTCAAATTGCTCTGGGGTAACAATATCAAGAACTATTTTTAATTCAGGAGCTAAAACTAAGTACGTTGCTCCAAAAATAGTGTCTGGCCTCGTGGTAAAGACAGGAAGATCTATTTCATCTTCATGATGATCTTTAGTTTTAAAAATTATTTTACAACCCTGACTTTTGCCAATCCAGTTGCGTTGCATCTGTTTTACTTTGTCTGACCAGTCAAGCTTGTCGAGTCCTTCAAGAAGTTTTTCGGCATAGGCAGTTATTTTGAGCATCCATTGTGGGATCTGTTTTTGAATAACGATAGTGCCGCAACGTTCACAGGCGCCATTGATTACTTCTTCATTGGCTAATCCAGTTTTACATGAAGGGCACCAATTGATAGGCATATTTGCGCGATAGGCAAGTCCAGCTTTATACATCTGTAAAAAGATCCATTGTGTCCATTTATAATAATCAGGATCGGTTGTATTTATCTCTCTGGACCAATCGTACAGAGCGCCCATTTCTTTGATTTGCCTTTTGAAATTAGCAACATTTTTTTCGGTATTTTCGCGTGGATGAATGCCTAGTTTAATTGCGGCATTTTCTGCTGGTAATCCAAAGGCGTCCCAGCCCATGGGGTGTAAAACGTTGTATCCTTGAAGCCATTTAATACGAGCATAAAGATCGGAGAGAACATAACTTTTCCAATGGCCCATATGGAGTCCAGCGCCTGAAGGATAAGGGAACATATCTAAACAATAAAATTTTTTAAGATCTTCCTGAGGTGGTTGGGTAACCGCAATTGGCTGTTCTTCCCATTTTTTTTGCCACTTTTTATCTATTTTGTGTGGTTCATAATTCATATTATTTCTTTCCGCGAAAAAAAACTTTTTATAAATATACGTATAATACGGTTGAAATGATAGCAATAATGAGTGTTAATAATTTAATTGGTTTAAAATTCCAAAATTTATATGCCAGATTACATGTTGTTACCATCATAACTATAGGATAAATAATGCTCGCAATAGGTCCGATTGAAAGATTTAAAATTGTGGTTAGTCCCATAGTTGATGGAAAGTATGTTGCTATATGGACCAAAAGTAATGATTGAACATAACTTAGTCGGTTTTTTGTTACATCTTTTTGAATATATTCACTCACAACAACCATAAGAGCAATAGCGGTTGAAAAGCAGGCCATTAACACGGCGATGCCCATAAACGTAAGGCCCCACGTTCCAAGAACGCGTAATGCTATTTCGCGTAACAATTCTCCCTCATTTGAATAAGTTAAGTTGTAACTTTGAGTATTTCCAATCCATGCAAGTCCATAATAAATGATGCCAAGAATTGCGCTTCCCAGGAGCCCTCCATAGAGTGATGTGAGCAAAACTGATTTTTGGTTGAGAACTTCTTTATTATCTTTTTTTAGTAAGTTAATGACAATTGAGCCAAAGAAAATGGTTCCCAGAAGATCAAAGGTAACGAAACCATATTTGGCTTCACGCCAAAAAATCATCCAAGCAGAAGTGTCGGTTGGAATGACG
>CAYPXP010000115.1:0-3011 GCA_964414965.1 uncultured Pseudomonadota bacterium | reverse complement strand
TTCATACAATCGACCATTGGGTCACTGAAATTTGCAATATGTCCTGATGCTTCCCAAACAGCTGAGGGGCCTAAAAGAGATCCTTCAAAAAAAATGATATTTTTTTCAGTTTCTAACAGTTTTTTGCGCCAATAAGAACGAATATTCTCTTTCATTAAAGTGCCAAGAGGTCCGAAGTCATAAACACCATTGAGTCCACTATAAATGTCAGCAGAGGGATAAACAAAGCCGCAGCGCTTACATAATGCTACTATTGTCTCAAGGGTAATCACACTTTTTCCTTATTAATACATAAAATTCATTATCTGATTTATTTATCATACAAAATAGTTATTTTTTTAGCAATGCGTCATCAAGAGGCGTCAAGGTAAAAATATAATGGAGATGTTTGATTATAGGCTCTCATTTGGTTTTTTTGAATTGCTAGGGTAAACTAAGTTAAAAAAGAAGCAGTGAACATTAAAGGAAAATTTATTATGAATGCTACTTTTCTTTCTCGCGCAATGTTTATAGCGATTATTGTAGGTTTTGGTTATGGCGGAATGCGCCTGTATCAAAAGCAACGAGCGATTGATGTTTTAGTTGAGAAACTTAATACCGAATCACAAGAACCCGTTGGTATTACAAAGGATGTTATTGAAAAAGTTGTATCGCCGGATCGTGTGTGGGCTCGTGTTCAAAATGATGTGAAAAATACCGTTGTACAGGTTTTCTCGCAGATTGCACAATTTAATTGGCTTCAACCTTATGCAACTCCTGGTCAAGGTGAAGGTGCAGGAACAGCTTTTTTTATTGATGATCAAGGTTACTTGATAACTAATGCTCACGTCATTTCTCAGGCAAGCGCGGTCTCGGTACAAATACCTGTTTTTGGTAAAGAGCGATTAGCAGTTGATGTTATTGGCGTTAGTTTTGATCGAGATTTTGCATTGTTACGTCTTTGTGAAGAGGGGAGAAGGCGTCTTGTTGAAGTAAATGGGTCAATTTCCTTCTTGAAATTGGGAGACTCAAATCATATTTCACGCAGTGATGAAATTATGACATTAGGATTTCCGCTTGGGCAACAATCATTAAAGAGTACGGTTGGCGTTATTAGCGGTCGTGAAAGCGTTGATTATAGACAATACATTCAAATAGATGCTGCTATTAATCCCGGCAATTCTGGTGGTCCATCGTTGAATTATGATGGTCAAGTTGTAGGTATAAATACCGCTCATATTCCCGGTGCTCAAAATGTTGGCTATATCATTCCTATTAATGAATTAAAAGTTGTTCTTGATGAGTTATATAAAAAAGAACATGATGCTGATAAATTACTGCGAAAACCTTACTTAGGAATTCTTTATAATGCCGCGACGCCAGCCTTAAATGCTTCGTTAGGAAATCCTGAAGGGGGCGTTTATATTTCTGAAGTTTATAAAGATAGCATTTTAGATAAGGCAGGAGTTAAATCAGGTGATATTCTTTATGAAATCAATGGTAAGAAGCTTGATTCTTTTGGACAACTTGCAGTTTCGTGGCTCGAAGACAAAATTTCTGTTGAAGATTATGTCTATTATCTCAAGTTAGGACAGATTATTTCATTGGTTGTTTATCGCAATGGTGAACGCAAAGAATTTCAGATTCCCTTTGAGCATTCACCACTACCTTCTATACGAGTTGTTTATCCTGATTTTGAACCAGTAGATTACGAAGTTATAGGTGGCATGGTTTTGATGGATTTGCGTCGCAATCATTTGCCACTCCTCTTGAATATGATGCCTACTTTGGTTCAATATGGTGAAGCAAAGAATCAATTAAAATCAGCAGTAATCATCACGTATGTAAATGCTGATTCAACTGCGCAACGTTCACGTGTAATTGCACCAGGAATGAAGATAAAAGAGGTTAATGGATGCAAAGTTAAAACCTTAGAAGATTTGCGTAAAGCAATTTTGAAGAGCGCTCAAACATCCTACTTAAAGATCAGAACGACTGAGGGAATTGTAGCGGTATTTCCTTTGATGCAGGTTCTTCGTGATGAACCGCGTCTTTCAGCCATTTACCATTATCCAGTGTCAAATACCGTTAAAAAATTAATGGAAATGAAACAATACGATGTCCAAAAAAAGGCTCGATCATTTAATGCTGGAGCAATGGCCAACATTAAGTCGTAATCAAATTTCAAGTTTTATAATGCAAGGCAAGGTCACCGTCGATGGCAAGACGGTGACGAAGGCCGGTTCTCTTTTTTCAGCTGAGGCAAAAATTGTTTGTGATGTTGAAGAACCTAAATTTGTTTGTCGTGCTGGGTATAAATTGGAGCGAGCATTGCAGGCCTTTAACATCGATGTTAAAGGATTAATTATTCTTGATGCTGGTCTTTCTACCGGAGGCTTTACTGATTGTCTTTTACAATGGGGGGCAAAAAAAGTTTATGGTGTTGATGTTGGGTATGGCCAGGTTCATGAAAAGATCCGAACTGATCAACGAGTTGAGGTTATTGAGCGAACAAATTTACGTTATTTGGAACAATTGCCAGAAAAAGTTGATTTAGTTACACTCGATCTTTCATTTATTTCAGTTCTAAAAGTTATGCCAGCAGTGATCAAATTGATGAAAGATCAATCAGCTTTAATAGTTCTTATTAAGCCACAATTTGAAGCTGAACGACATCAAGTTGGCAAAGGAGGAATAATTCGTGACGAGTCAATTCATGATGAAGTCATAAAAAATGTAACAAAAGGGATTGAATCTTACGGATTTACCTGTTCTGGTGTGGTTGAATCTCCTATTCATGGCTCTATGGGAAATAAAGAATTTTTAGCTTATTTTGTTCGAAGTTAAAGTCTGCATTTATTTTTTACTTATCTAAAATCTATAAAAATCATTTTAAAGTGAGAGCTTATAAGTTGGGTTAGTCTTTCATTGTTTTTATAAGTGTTTATTTTTAGTCATGAGTCTTTCTATACTAAAATTGAAGTTCTAGGGGGGACTCATGAAAATATATGTAATATTATTCTGTATAGGGG
>CAYPXP010000114.1:0-3041 GCA_964414965.1 uncultured Pseudomonadota bacterium | reverse complement strand
ATGGAAATATCTCCTGAAATACAGCGACCTACTTGATAAGAGAGCAAGTTCTATATATAAAAATAAGCCAAGATTCTCTGTTTTTGGTGTTGGGGATTACACATTTAATAGTTGGAAGGTAGCAATTCCTGCTCTTTACAAAAAACTTGAGTTTTCTGTCATTGGTCCTTATCAAAATAAAACAGTTGTATTTGACGATACAGTAAATTTCATAGCTTTAGATAATGCTGAAGAAGCTTATGAGTTGGCCAGCCTTTTAAACTCGAAAACAGCAAATCATTTTTATCGCTCATTTATATTTTGGGACAGCAAAAGACCGATTACAGTTCAATTACTAAAATCCTTAGATATAGACGTGCTTCAGTCAGAATCAGGCAAAGAAAACAATTACAGTATTAGGAAACGATCAAGCCAGCTACAATTAAACTATCAATAAAAATATGAACTATTATTCCAAATCAGAATCCAAAAAACGAGTTTTCATTAAAATAATATAAACTAAACAAATTAATATTCGCATAATCACTAGTTGTGCAAAATCGCTCGCTTGTCTTTCAGGCTACGCTCGCAATTATTCATTCATTATGAACAACAATTACTACGTTTACGTCTACATCGATCCTCGAAACTACGAGGAGTTTTACTATGGCAAAGGTAAAGGGAACCGAAAGAAAGCTCACCTCAATGATGAAAGCGACACGGAAAAGACTAAAATAATAAAAGCAATTCAAAAAGAAGGGCTTAAACCAATTATCAAAATTGTCGCAAAAGACCTGTTAGAAAGCGAAGCATTTTTAATTGAAAAAACTTTAATTTGGAAGTTAGGAAAAAATTTAACAAACATCTCATCAGGTCATTTTGCTAATAAATTTAGACCACATAATAGTTTTCACCTTAACCTTAATTGTTTTGATTTTGAAAACGGAATTTTCTATGTTAATGTTGGGGAAGGAGAAACTAGGGCGTGGGAAGATTGCCGAAATTTTGGCTTTTTAGCGGCTGGGCAAGGAACAAAATGGAGCGACCCATTAAAAACATTAAATACTGGCGATATAGTTGTGGCATACTTAAAACGAAAAGGATATGTCGGCATTGGCAAAGTGGTTGAAAAAGCCAAGTGCGTGCTTGATTTCAGATTTGATGGAAAATCACTAAAAAGCCAAAATTTAGTCAGTCCAGATCTTTTCAAAAATTCAGATAACGAAAATTCCGAATATTTAGTCGAAATTAAATGGACTAAAAGCGTTCCGGCAAACGAGGCAAAATGGAAAAATAATTATGGCCTTTTTACAACACAACTAATTAAGGCATCTCTTGAAAATCAGAACAAAACAATTAATTTTTTAGAAGACGAATTTGAGGTGAGCTTTCCGAACATAATGAATGAATAACAGCGTATAACACGGCATATCTGCAAGGGCTGAATCCACATTTTGCCACACTAATTAAAAAATAATGGATGTGGCGAAACGTCAGATATTCCTAAACGTTAGCCAAAATGCGCTTCGCGCATTTTGATATTTTAATTCTTCACTAACATTATGTCAAAAAAAAGTAATTATCGCTTCAAAAAATCCAGCAATTAAAATGTTAAAATATAATAGTGGGGAAAACTGGGGTCAGACCTTGAAAATCCTTAAACATCAGCTAGATTGGATACCATACGACTATAATAACAAGAAACAACTACACATTAAGCAAATCTAATCTCCAACTTTTTATTAAAAACTTGAGCTATCCTATGAAGAAAAGAAAGAGATGGGGTCACTTTACCGCTTTCAAAACGAGATATATTTGATTGTTTCGTTTTCAATTTTCTTGCTAATTCTTCCTGAGTAAGCCCATTTTCAATACGAGCTTTAATTACAGAATTAATCGCTTCAAACTTTGGCCTTAAAGCTTCATATTCTTTTCTAAACTCAGGATCTCTCATTAATTGAGCCTTATGTTCATCAAAAGTTATCAGCTTATTTAATTTTCTCATATAAAACCTCCCATTTTACAAATATTCATTTAATCTTTTCATTGCTAGTTTAATATCTTTTTTAGGCGTTTTTTGTGTTTTTTTAATAATGGCGTGAATAAATAGAATGTTCTTCTCTTGCAAAAAAGATAAAAATATTCGATAAAAACCCGATTTTAGTTCCCATAAATTTTTGCTTCCGACAAGGCGTTTCAAATATGTTTTTGGTAAAACCTTTCCGTGTTTTTTTAAAAGCTCAATCATCCACACAATTTTAGCTCTTTTCTTATTCGGCTGAAAATCAATAAACTCCCTTACTGTTTCTTTACCTCCTCTTGTTTGATAATAAACAACCTTCCAGCTCATTTATATCACTAATGATATACTATATTTATTGTTATGTCAAATCATTCATTTTTTACCATCTCCGGGGCGTCCGCCAACTGGCGGACTAGACACCTTTGGTTTTTTTTGACAATTTCTCTGCAGAGACGTTGCATGCAACGTCTCTACGATAGGGGACAAATCCCTTTCTTCCGTTGCATGCAACGTCTCTGCCAAATTAACAATAATAAAAACTCCCATTACAACAAATTTCATAATAAGTTAAAATAATATAAATTAAACGAATTAATATTCGCATAATCAATAGTTAGGTGGAAATAACAAAAAATTTATAAAATTTTGGAAATTAGTAAAGTAAAAAGGAGGTAGTTTACATGGGTGAAGTTTCTCAGTCTCCAGAAAGTGATAAACCAGCAAATTTCGCTGACTTAAATGTATCTCAGCAGACCCACGCGCTTTGTTTAGCTGCTCAGGAAAAAGTGAGTAAAAACAAAATTATTGAGTGGATTAGGTTTGGCAAAAAAGAATTGACAGATGAAGAAGTCAGCGAAATCAACAAAGCTTATGATAAGCTATCTGATGAAATATCCTGGGGAGGCAAAGATAACGATAAGCTAATACAAGATCAACTTGGTGTCGATTCCGTGAGTGTTCATGAAGTTATCTCGGATGCCTACTTAGATTTAATCAGAGACTAAATCGTTTGGGAATTGCCAAAATTTAAAAAATATTG
>CAYPXP010000113.1:1442-3046 GCA_964414965.1 uncultured Pseudomonadota bacterium | reverse complement strand
GCAATAATTTTGGTCCCTATCTGAGACAAAATCTCAGAATCTATGCCTGATGGCCGCTGGTCAATGACTAATAATGAAACATAATATTTACGCATTTCTCGTGCAATAATACCAAAAGTTGTCTGCTGAGCAGCACTTGTATTGAGAAATTTGTGAGCCTCCTCAATAACGATCATCAATTTTTTTGGTTCATCCTCTAACCGTTGTGTTCCCAAAAATTTTTCTGTCTTAGCAATATAGTTTTCATGAATACGACGAGTAATAATGTTTGCAATTAAGAGGTAACAAAAACTCGAGCTATAATTTCCAAATTCAACAATAATGTTAATTTCTCGATCAATATACTCCATCATTTGATCTATAACGGAATCACTCCGATCAGCAACAAAGAAAGGAAGTAGCTCAATACGTTTTAATTTACGATATAGGGCAGCAATTGACTCTGGATGAGCACCAATCGATGCTGCAAAATCCTTGAGATTTTCACCATGAGATAACAACGCAGAAAGCCAGTCGCCCTTATATTTAGCCACAATCAAATAAGCAGCTTCAAGCGCCGTTGCGTGAAGGTTGAGTTCACTTTGCAATGAAACAATATCCTCTACATTAATAGCTTGGTAGGGAATCGTAATGGTCACATCCGGCGCACTACCACGACGCCTTGTAGCCGCAGGATCTAATGAAAAAATGACAATACGATCGGGGAACAAAGTCTTCAATCCCTTAACAAAACTTTTTCCTTTTCCTTCCTGGCGTGCTTGTAATCCATATTCACCATGCATATCAAAAATAACAGATACTGCCTTTTGGTGTTTAATTAATCCAGCTAATACAAGTCGCGTCAAAAAAGTCTTACCCGTTCCTGTTTTTCCAAAAATACCGTTACTACGTTCAGTAAGTCGTTCTAAATCAATACAAACTGGCGTTTGCATATCTAGTGGCGCACCAATAACAAAATAACGCGATTGATAGGCCTCTTCTTTTCCAAAAACCAAACTTACATCATGCTCGTCCGCTTCAAATACTGTATTAAAATGAGTGGGAATAGTTTTGACTGGAACTATTTGATTAAACTGATTTAACATCAACATCGGCTTAACATGTGCAAGAATATAGGCATGGCGTTGTTTAAGCGATTTAATAAGTAGTTTCTCATGTGATAACGGAGGAAATAACAAAATATCAGGATTCGTAACTTCTAATTTGAGATCAGTAATAAGTGAAAAGAACGTCTGATTTTCGCCCACAATAGTAACAAATTTACCCGTTTTAATCTGTTCCAATTGAATATCAGATTTAATGCGAACAAAAAAACCTTCCATTAAAGAACCAGATATTACAAAACCAAGCTGTTCTTTCATTGTGTCACAAGTAACGTTACGCCATCTCGCTTAACATGAATAACCCCTTGAATAACTTTTTTCGTCTCTTCTTTACCGGTCGTTAAGCGATAATGAACATATGACATAGGCATCAAAGAAACAACCATAGGCGCGTGTTCTGGCTGAACGACAAAATTACCAACAGGCGTATTAAATTCGATCCATGCAATATCAATATCTCTTTTTTCAGATGGACTAGAAATATGTAAATACATAGACTTA
>CAYPXP010000113.1:0-1342 GCA_964414965.1 uncultured Pseudomonadota bacterium | reverse complement strand
TTATCATCATCCGAAAGTTCATCAATACCTAATATGGCAATGATATCTTGAAGTTCTTTATATCGTTGTAAAATCATCTCTACCCGACGAGCAACCTTATAATGACGATCGCCAACTATAAATGGATCAAGCCCTTTAGAATTAGATTGCAATGGATCAATAGCAGGATAAATACCAAGTTCAACAAGTTTGCGTGAAAGAACGGTACTTGCATCTAAATGCATAAATGTCGTCGTTGTTGCAGGATCAGTTATGTCATCGGCAGGAACATATACGGCTTGAATAGAGGTTATAGCACCATCAAGTGTATTGGTAATCCGTTCTTGGAATGCTGCCATTTCTGATGCTAAGGTTGGTTGATAACCAACAGCTGATGGCATTCGTTCTAATAAGGCAGATACCTCTGAACCAGCTTGAACTAAACGAAAAATATTATCGACAAAGAAAAGAACATCTTTTTTCTTTGAATCTCTAAAATATTCAGCCATTGTCAAACCTGTTAACCCAACTCTTAACCGAGCGCCAGGCATTTCACCCATTTGTCCAAAGACTAATGCTGTCTTATCCAAAACACCTGACTCTTTCATCTCAAGCCAAAGTTCATTGCCTTCACGAGTCCGTTCGCCAATACCACTAAAAATTGAAACACCCCCATGCTCTTTAGCGATATTACGAATAAGCTCCATGACAAGAATAGTTTTACCAACCCCTGCCCCACCAAAAAGGCCAATTTTTGAACCTTTAAGGTACGGACAAATCAGATCAATAACTTTGATTCCTGTCTCTTGAACTTCATCTTCAATTTTTTGTCGAACTAATTCTGGGGCTGGACGATAAATAGACCAATAAGCCTCAGCCGTAACGGGCCCTAAATCATCTATCGGCTGACCAAGAACATTAAAAAGTCTTCCTAATATCTCATCGCCAACAGGAACTTCTATTGGCGACCCGGTATCAACAACTAAATCATTCCTGCTAATACCCTCAACGCTCTCAATAGCAATACAACGAACTACGCCATCGCCAACCTGTTGGGCAACTTCTAATGCAGCTTCACGCTTATCACCAATTTTAACGCGCAATAAATTGAGAATTGCGGGTGTCTTATCTTTTGCAAATTCAACATCTACAATAGTTCCCGTAACGCGTAAAACTCTTCCAGCGGCAAAACTTTTTTTTTCTTCCATCGTTCAATTCCATAATTATTGAAAAAGCTTTAGCAGAACCCTCCATTACTATCAAGGTACTTAAACTACGTCTGGTTGTAAAGCAACCACCCAATAAACCCCTAGTTTGCAAAAATTTTTAAGCCATGTTAAAAGGAAAACAGGTTCAATCTTCT
>CAYPXP010000112.1:0-3082 GCA_964414965.1 uncultured Pseudomonadota bacterium | reverse complement strand
CTTTTCAAAAAAAACAAAAAAATCAACTGAGTTCGCACCCGACGAGACACTCGCTTCGCTCATTCCTCTGGGCGAACGAATTTATATAAATAGTGCGAATTCGATAAATACTCATAGTTAATAAGTGTTTATACCCGAGCCTATCAACCGTAAGTTTAATGAAGGCTAAAGCTTAGTCGAAAGGTTTTATCGAACGCGGCACATTTGCTCGAGTTCACGTTATATTAGTATTTATCGAACTCACGTTAAAATAGGAATTCCAGTTTTAACTTTCACAAATCAGTTATTTTTATCAATTTGGACGACAACACCGACTCGGTCAACTTGCTGAAAACTAGATAACAAACTTACAAAAATATATATACTTATATAGTAAGTAAGTTTTTCTAAAGGGAACTTATTAAAATCATAAGTTTCCTCATTTTTAATCAAAACAGATGAAACAAAGAACAACATTTAAATGTACTAATTGCAACTACCAATCGGTTAAATGGATTTGCCATTGCCCCGACTGCCAACAATGGAACTCTTTTGTCGAACAACAACCATCAATTGAGACCTTTGCAAAAAAAGAACATAAAGCAATAACATTACAATCATTGGCCACAGTCAAAACACAACGTCATCAACGAATACTTGCACATAATACCGAATGGGACCGAGTAATGGGTGGCGGCATTATGCCAGGATCTTTTATCATTTTAACTGGTGATCCAGGTATCGGTAAATCAACCTTGTTATTACAAATTGCTTCACAATTGGCTCAACATAAACGGATTTTTTATTTCTCTTCCGAAGAATCTCTTGAACAAGTAAAACTACGTGCTGAACGCGTCTCTGCTATTAATGATTCGCTACTCTTTTCTGATCGCGCTGATTTGGAATCTATTATTGCTACCGCTGAGCAAGAAAAACCTGATCTTATCATTATTGATTCAATTCAAAACTGTTATTTTGCTGAAACTCAAGCAATTCCCGGCACCTTAGGACAACTACGTGAAGCCGGTTTTCGCTTAATGCGATTAGCAAAAGAACATAATATTGTCGTCATTGTTACGGGCCATATTACTAAAGAAGGCATTATTGCCGGTCCAAAAACACTTGAACATATGGTTGATGCGGTCTTTTATCTGCAAGGTGAAGATCAATGGGAAACGCGTATTTTACGTGCGGTAAAAAACAGATTCGGCTCTATCAATGAACTCGGCTTTTTTCATATGGATGAACATGGATTAGAAGAAGTCGCTAATATTAACGAATATTTATTACACGACTATCAAACAGCGCCAGGATCGATCTTAATAAGTCATTTAGAAGGATCTCGGCCGTTATTACTCGAGGTCCAAGCACTTACTGTGCCATCAAAATTTGGGGTCCCACAACGGGTTATAACCGGAGCTGATCATAAACATGTAATGTTAATTGCCGCTATATTAGAAAAATATCTACAAATAAAATTATCGGCTCATGATATTTTCTTTAAAGTAAGTGGTGGATTAAAGCTACGTGACAGCTCATCAGATTTAGGAATTGCCTTGGCACTTTTATCAAGCTATTTTCAACAAGCATTACCAGAAAAATCTCTCGCTATTGGCGAAGTAAACTTAACAGGTTATATCAAACCGGTTAATCAAGCAGCTCATCAACTGAATGAAGCAACTAAATTCGGTATTAAATCTATTATGGTGGCCAAAAATCAAGCAAGCAAAAGCGAATCACACATTTCACGCTTTAAACATATTTATGAATTATTGGGCTTATTTAATCTGAAATAATTTTATTCTTATAAAGATATCTGTTTTCATTAAAAACATGTGAACAATTACTTTTTCGATAATAACTGCTTGGCAATGTAAGCTAATGTAGCTCCACCTACTACCAGGAACATATTTCTATTTTGGTTATTATTGATGGACCGAGAACCTTGACCTTCCGAATTTGCTAAACGACATTTAAGGATGTCATTTTCTTTCGTTAGAGTCTCCATTCGAGTCCAAAGATTTTGTGAATCTTCTTTAAGTTTAGCGGATTCATCCAAGAGTTCATCAAAAGCAATATTTTCTTCATTAATTTGTGCAGCCATTGTAGTGGCAACTTTTACTACCCGTGGATCACTGAACAACATATCCCATGGCGTCTGAACGCCAATCGAACACTTACCTTCCTGAGTTGCTTCACGTTCAGTAACCAAATCTTCTTCAGGATTGCCTGGTGTATTGAAATCTCTGAGCGCTTGTTGATCAGTAACTGATCCATTATTTGTTAATTGATCAGATTCCATCGCACTTAATAATTGAAAACAGAATAAGACTGATATTAATTTATTCATTAAAAATTACCTCAATAGTTATCTCTATTAAAAATAGAGTATTTTAACATAAAAAACAAAAGGCACGACCAATTCGTGCCTTTATAAATCGTAAAATGATTCTTATTTCTTGTCTTTATCAGTTAAATATCTCAACAGGGCAAGTGTTCCGCCAAGCGCAGCGCCAGTCAATGCAGTAATTTTTGCAACTTTAATCCATGGAAATGGTGGTGCCATTTTAACGGCATAGCTTCCATCTGCCTCTTGATCTAAAGTAACATCATACTCAGGATTACGTTCTTTTAGCATGATTGCCGCCGCCTTTGTTACAGCTAAATTGTTTGGTTTTGCTGTATCACCATTATCTGATAAAAATTCTTCGCTACTATCTGATAAAAATTCTTTGCTATCTGATGGTTCAAATCCTGGAGGCCCTTCAATTTGTTCCATAGCAACCAACGCAGAGAGACTCAATAACATTGCAATTGATAATAACTTTTTCATAAAAACTCCTTTCAATTGGTTTTATAATTCTTATAGTGTATCACTATTTACATTATCAGCTTCATCTAATGATTCTACTTCACTTTCATCTTCTATTTCATCACACTCATCATCTTGTTCAATGTTATTGTCGCTATTTTCATCACGGTATTCACACATGAGCTGAGGTGAACGGTTACATTGTAAAGGAAGCAATTTAAAAAGCTCTTCTTGCTCATAATAAATAAACGGAACACATTGACGACGTAATTGTTCGAGTAAAACAGCATC
>CAYPXP010000111.1:0-3157 GCA_964414965.1 uncultured Pseudomonadota bacterium | reverse complement strand
CGTGCACTTGAAAAGTCAGATAATCCAAGTCATCTCAAGCAGTTGCTTGAATTAACATCTTAGTTCTTCTTCAAGTTTAGCTATATAGTTGCCGAGGGTTTTTTCAAAGGTGTCAATAAGTTGTTTTGGACATTCATTGGCTCCGTCACAGATGAAATTAATTGTTTTAAGCCCCTTAACTAGTGGTTCTAATAAAAATCCATTTTTTTGAGTTGGCTTTTTGATAAGAGAAGATAAAATAGCGCTGTATGCTTCACGATTAGCTAGCCAACGTTCCTTGGTTACAGTTGGGATAGCATAATTATTATCTCTAAATGCTTTAGCATGTTTTTGTAGGCTGTCATACAATTCGGCTATTTCTATGATGGCTTCTAGAGTTGATTGACTTTGTCTCTGCATGCCATAGTGCATTGAAACTGGCAAAAGTGAAAATATAAGCATTATGATTTTTTTCATATCTGTCCCTTGATAAAATATGTTTACTTGTAATAATTGTAGCCGGAAGTTGAATGTTTGTAAAAGTTTAGACGTTGAAGCGGATGACGACTATATCACCATCTTGAACGATGTAATCTTTTCCTTCTGTTCTAATTTTCCCCGCTACACGAGCCTTGTTTTCAGATCCTAACGTGAGGATATCTTGACAATTTACTATTTCAGCGCAAATGAATCCACGTTCCATGTCTGAGTGAATTTCGCTACTGGCAGATTTGATAGTGACACCCTTTTTTATTGGCCATGCGTGGATTTCTTTGGGTCCACAAGCGAAAAAAGTAATAAGGCCAAGGTTTTCATAGCTTTTACGAATAACAGTGTCGATGCCTGCCTCTTTTAAACCAAGATCTTTTATAAGTTCCTGTGATTCAGATTGTGGAAGTTGTGATAATTCTTCTTCGAGTCTAATACAAAGAGGGATAACTCGTTCTTTGCCAAATTTTTTGAGAATATTTTGATAATGAATATTTTGATCTTCTTGGCCGATATCATTTTCAGCTAAATTAGCAATTATGATAAAATTTTTAGCACTTAGTAATGGTACGGTTTGAGTTGGTGCTTGTTGAATTAATGATCGCACTTTATTTGCATCAAGTTTATCAATTGCTTTTAAAACCTCTTGTAAAAGAACTTTTTCTTGTTGTAGTTGAACTTTTTCTGCTGGGTCTAGATTAGAAAGTTTGAGGGATTTTTCTATCTTTTCTTTTCGTTTTTCGATAGATTCAAGGTCCTTAAGCATAAGCTCTTGTTCAACGATGTCAAAGTCATTAAGAGGGTCAATTTTCTCTTGCGAATGAATAATGTTCTGATTTTCAAAGCACCGTAAAACATGGATAATTAAATCAACTTCTCGGATGTTACTTAAGAATTGATTGCCAAGGCCTTCTCCTTGAGCTGCGCCTTTAACTAATCCAGCAATATCTGCAAAAGTGACATTTGAGTAAATCTTCTTTTTTGCTTGATAAATTTGTTGTAGTTTTTCAATTCGTTGGTCAGGAACCTCTGTGATAGCAATATGAGGTTCAATTGTGCAGAAAGGATAATTTTCTGCAGGAATTGAAGATTTGGTTAATGCGTTAAATAAAGTTGATTTGCCAACGTTAGGAAGGCCAACCAGTCCAGCTTTTATATTCATCTTTTTTTTAATTTATTGTTTTTGTCTTTATAGTTAGCATATCATTTTTATGATAAATTGATATCTTTTAGGGGTTTGGTAATGCGGATAATCAATCTTTTTGTAAGTTTATTTTTTTATTGGCATTTGCATGCGATGAATGTTTATCATTTTAATTTAGCCAAATTGAATGAAAGAGTGGCTCAAATAAGTAATCAAGAAGATTGTATTCGCGATATATTGGAACAGGGGCGTTTATTGCTTTGTTTTTTTGAAACCGTTGATGTAAGGAATTCAGAAATTTATTTATTTGGACAGGAAGCTGAAAATAAATTCGCATGGGGTTTTTTTGGTGGAAGCATTAAAAGCAGCGTCTGTATAAGTCTTTGTTCGTTAATTAGACAAGGAATGTGTCTTTTAGAGGTAATGAATGGCTCAATCAGTTTGAGAAAACGTTTTGAGGATCCACATTATCATGGAAGAGCTTTGAAATTTATTACTGGTTTATTAATGCAAGTGGCATATGTGGAGAATATTTATTTAAGTATGGATGAAAATCAAGAGATTTCACTTGAACAGTTTAAAGAACAATTGTTATATAATTATAATGCGCTTGGGCAAATTATCCCCTATAGTCAGCGTAATCGTATAAAAGTACGTCTTTGGGAAGATAGAGATCATGAGGTAAAAGCAAGTCTTGTAGCTGTGCCGAAATTAAGAGATCTGTATGGAGGACTTTTTGGAAGACATAGCGATATTTTCAAACGAGAATGTCACAAGCAATTGCAGGATTCCGTTAATCGTTATGATGAAATTGTTATTGATAAATAAATCGTTTAAATTAATAAAAGCTTGAAGAGTTGAAAACCACAAATGAATAAAAAAGCATGTTTTTTATTATTGTTTATTCCTATGGTGTTCCCTTGTGAAATGCGAAAACGTTTAAGAGATGCAGATGAGGTGTTATCGTCAAAAAAGTATAAATGTAATGATCAAGGAAAAACGTTTTCAAATGAGTCTAGAGAGTGGGAAAACGGTTTTGTGGCTGGAATTTCAGATGGATGGTTTTTGCTTGAAAGTGAAGTGTTGCCTTGTGGATGTAAGCTAGCTAATAAGTTCATTCTTCTTCAGTTTTATCACTTATTTAAACCGTGTGTTATCGAAGTGTCTTATGATAAAGTTAAAATTATTCGTCTATTGATGGATGCAATAATGATGAGTGGTCTTTTAATCGATTCTGCTCGTGAAGGAAAAGTTGATTTCAATTGCTTATCTTTTCTTGAAAAAAATGAACGGGTGGCAATTGAGCCGATCTTAACAAATTATAATTCTCAGGTTCGTTTTTTTAATGAATTACACCATCATCAATTTGAGTCGCTCAATAATTTATCTTATTATTCCTAAAATTTTCAACAAATTCGTTTTTTTTAGTTGCCAGCGCCTTTTAAGTTATAATTTGTAAAAATAATTGCGGTTAATGTTTTGAATAATGTATTTTTATAATATAAACGGAGGTTATATGAATAAATGTTTCTATTTAATTTTATT
>CAYPXP010000110.1:0-3164 GCA_964414965.1 uncultured Pseudomonadota bacterium | reverse complement strand
TGAATCATTCTTATTTTTTCTTTTAGCCTAAGCATTTTCAATCTGGCTTTATCAAGGGCTATTTCCTGATTTTCATTTCTTAGCTCTTCCCGCTTCACAATATCAGAAACATCATTTTGATTTATCAGCGAACCATAACGTGCTTCTAATGCCCTTTTAAATTTTTCTTCTAAGCTTGTAATAATACCCTTGGGAGCATGCTCTTGTCTTCTTATAATATCTAATGAACTCTTTATGTTTTTACTCGTATGAATTGTAAAATCTTGATCATGCATATAAATATCCTCTTTATTCCTATTCTTAAAAAATTTTTTACCGACTCATTTGCAATGCTTTTAACTTAGCGCTTTGCCAACCACACCATGGACAGCCACTATTCAAAAGATTTTCTGAAGCAACCTTCTTACCACACTGCGGACAAATCTCTTTGTGTTTAATTGCTTCTTGCCAAACCGGTTTTTCCATATCTACCCCTGTTGGAAACTCTAATCCATATTGAGCAGCCGTTTCAAAAGAAGCAAGCGTTGCCCTTATTTTGATTCCTAAAAGCTCTACTCCGGCGACAGATATTGTAATGTCGGCATTAATTACCAATCCTTTATCTAGAATACGCTCAAGAGCATCGACCAATCCATTAGCATTTGTTTTTTCTTCTAGCACACTGTTCCTGCATTATTCAGATGTTAAATTCCGTTGATGAACGCGCTCGCATCCCATTTCGTTCAAAGGTCAACAGTTTTCCAGTTTCATCGTAATGGAGTTCAAACCGACCAAGAAGATCCAATGAATCAGGAATGGTATGTTTTTCAACTATCTCTACCGTTACACACCATCCTTTTGCCTCCCTCACAATCCCTACGAGAGAAGAAAAGTCACATCCGGTTAGACTACATATATCCTTGCGCGCTTGCACTCCCAATGCTGGTATTGTTATTTCTGACTTAGTTTCTTTATCCATCTTTATCTCTTTATTTTTGGGCTTCTTCTTTATAGTTTCTTATCTCTTCTAACCGTTGCAATAAAATATCCTCTTGCTTGGCACATTCTTCTTCAGTTATTTGTTTCAATTCAAATCGACGCTGTAAATTTGCAAGATCCGCTTTTACCGCTGACTCGTCAAAGAATGTTTTTTCAGCGGTCTCTTTAAGTTTTTCAGCAACCCAAATCACCCCCTGTAGTGGTGCAAGTAATATATCATCGAGCAAGAACATTTTTTCCTTTAATGATTTTTAAGTTAGTAAAATTAAATGGTGGCGCTGTTATCAGCTTAAATCTTAATTTGCCGCCATAAATCTTATCGAGTTCTTCTACTTTTTCATTAAACTGGGCTTCCATTTCTTTTGTGATCAAAAAAGCACTATTAAGAATTATTAATTCGTCATAGTTTTCATTATTCTTAACATCAACCGCCAAGGGGACCAAAAAATCCAAAAATGCCTTTTTATGTAATTCTTTTTCCTTGTCTAAACAAGCAGCAATCATTTTACCTATGGTTATATGCTGAGCATGGGCCTTTTCACGAGGAAGCTTTGCAATTTTTTCTTTCAATGTACGAAGCTTTTCATACTTTTCTAACAAATCTTTATAAATATCTTCTTTATTAAAAAAAACTGAAACACTTAATTCTTTTTTACCTTCAACTTTTTCTAGTAATTCAACAAAGTCGCTATAACCTTGTTTCAACATCCACTTTACATCCGCTGTATTCTCTGCAATAATCCCAAATCGAGCTGGCAAAAGCGTATGCTTTTTCATTATTTCCTCTAGTACACGCGCATGAATAATCATGTCTTCTCTTGAAGCCTTCAAAGTTTTTTTTATGGGTGAATTACTGACAACAGCGACAATATCATTAAATCTAATCTGATATAAACGACTTCGTCCAATTCCTAAACAACCAAATTTTTTTGACCATCTAATAAAATTTATAATGGCGTACAAAAAGTTCTTTGGTTTACTATATCTTATAATACCATAAATATATTTACTTTTTTCTTGCATATTTTCCTCTCGATTATTATTTCAGTTGAACTTCGTCTTGGTAAAGTTTTCGTTTATATTTTAAAGTATGGGTTGTTCGCAAGTGCTGTCTATCTTTGCCAGGGAGCTAATCTCACTTTTTTTTGTATTCATCAATGCTAAAGCTTCTTCAAAATGCTTGCGCTCAATTTTGAATTCATCAAATGTTTCTAACTCCGCCTTTATTATTCGTGATTTGATAAATTCTCTCATTGCAATCATGGAAGCTTTTCGGCAAACAAAATCGATATCAGCACCCACCATAAATGGTGTTTCCCTTGCCAACTCTTTCAAGTCAACATTGTCTGCCAGAGGTTTATTTTTTGTATGTATTTTAAATATTACCTCTCTTATTGTTTCATCAGGCTCAGGTAATCGCAATATTAGATCGAAGCGTCCACTTCTCAATAACGCAGGCTCAATTAAATCTAACCTATTGGTTGCAGCTAAAATAATCACGCCTTTTAGCTCTTCAATGCCATCCATCTCGGTTAAAAACTGACTTATAACCCGCTCGGTAACACCATTATTTTCCAACCCCTTTTTAGGGGCAATTGCATCAATTTCATCAAAAAATATTATAGTGGGCATAGCTTGCTTCGCAGTTTTGAAAATCTCGCGAATCGCCTTTTCACTTTCTCCTATATATTTTGAAAGAAGAGAAGGACCCTTTACTGAAATAAAATTGACCCCGGTTTCTGTAGCAACCGCCTTAGCCAAAAGAGTTTTTCCTGTTCCTGGAGGTCCATAAAGCAAAATTCCTTTAGGCGGGTTAACAATAGCTTTTTGAAAAAAGTTTGAATACTTAAGAGGCCACTCTATTGCCTCTTTTAGCTCCTCTTTTATATTCTCTAAACCACCAATATTCTCCCATTTTACATTGGGCACTTCTACAAAAAATTCTCTAATTGCCGATGGCTCAACTTCTTTCATTGCCTCTAAAAAATCATCTGTTGTTATTCTTAATTTAAATAATAATTCGTAAGGGATAGTTTCATTTTCAAAGTCAATAGTAGGCAAAACTCTTCTTAAGGCTGACATTGCCGCTTCTCGCGCCAAAGCTTCCAGATCAGCACCAACAAATCCATGTGTTTTTTCAGCCAATATTGACAGTTCAACCTCTTCTGCCAAAGGCATCCCTCGTG
>CAYPXP010000109.1:0-3184 GCA_964414965.1 uncultured Pseudomonadota bacterium | reverse complement strand
TTGTATTTTTTTTATCGTCTGTTACCCTATTTTTACAAACAAAATCTAATATTAACTTGAGGGTTTTTATGAAAATTGCTTTTTACATATTTTTATTATTTAGTTCTGCATATAGTGCTGTACGAATGGAAAAAAAGACTGATGAAAGTACTATTGCGTCGATTTATTCAAAAAAGACGTTAAGTTCATTATTTGAGGAAGCTTGTTTATTGGTTAGTCATAAACTTTTAGTTGAGTCTGATATGACTTGTTATGCGAGTGCTTTTGTCAACAAAGAAGAGCGGATATTTGTTCCAACACTTCTTTTTGTTCCTCAAGAAATGGGGGAGGTTCCATCAATGGTTGAAAAAAGGGACCGACGAATTGTTGAAATAAGATGGGGGCTATTGAGTGATGGACTTTTTAAATCATTGGTTACACGGTATACTTCTTTTTATCAAAACCAAGAAGATGTGTTAAAACTGGATTTAAAGCGTTGTTTTTTGAAGACAGCAGAAGATTTTTATTTGCTTGCATTGAGTGAAAAACAATTACAAATAATGCCATGGTCTTCCTCTGGAGATGGTGAAGATTTATATTTGGCTGATGATGAGTCTGATGGAATGCAAGTAAAGAGGAAGCAGTGATGATTAAAACTTTAAGATTGGTTTTGTTGAGTTCTATTTTGAATGTTTCGTGTATGGATCGAATGGAAGTTGATGATGTTCAGCCCTGGGATGTTGAATTATTTATGTCGTATGAAGCAAGATATAAAAATGATCAACTGCGTCAAGCGGTCTTTAATGGCGAATTAGATAGAATTCCTTTTTTAATCCAACAAGAAGGAATTCCCGTTGATATTTGTATTTATAAAGGTATGTGTAGATATACGCTTCTTGGGTATGCTGTGGTTCAAAACAGATTATCATTGGTAAAGATTTTGATTGAAAATGGGGCTTCGTTAACTAAAGCGCAATATATTCCTCACGAAGTAACATTATTGCATATTGCTCTTTGTTTTGGAGATAATGAGCTCCTTGACTATCTCATAAGAAATGGAGCGGAAGTGTTGATTGATAATTTAGGGAATATGGGGGGATTTGGAGCTACTGTTTATGTTACTCCCTTAATGCTTGCCAATTATTTGGATCGTTCTTATTGTGTGGCAAGATTATTGCACTTAGGAGCTGATAGTGAAGCCCAATATATGGCTTCTCAAGCACAATCGGTAGCACTTGAAAAGGCAATACAGGATGCCAAAGGAGTGTTGTTTGGTACGGGGCTTTGCAAACGTTCTCGGGTTGATTCTTCCGATGATGATTCTCGTGCAACCAAAATAAGACGGTATCGTTAGATCTTTGCTTTTCTTTTTATCATTGTAAGGGTGCACATTAGTATTAATGAACAGATTTATTATCACTTAAGGGAATCGTAGTTTGCATAGGGTAGGCTACGAATGGAATAATAGGGAGCCACCCTCCTCTTCCTCCAAGTGATTTATAAAATCCTACTAAATGAACTTGAGACATTTGGCTTTTAGAACAAGCTAGCCAACGGATTAAAACTTCTTTTTGAAGATGGTATTTTTCTTGAGCGACCTGTTTAATCGCGCACATGCTCGTGAGTATTAATGCTGTAGCAACGCCTTGATTGCGATGTTCAGATTCTATTTGAAGACCTTGCACGAAAAAATGATCGTTCTTTTTTAAAAATTTTAATTCGCCAATTTTTTGTTTTTCTTTATAAACAGTAATTTTCCATGAATCTGATAAGGGTTCAGGAAAAAATTTAAATAAGAGCTTTTTATGAGAATCGATAAAATTTCTTATTTTTTCCGTTGCCACTCCGCAATTTTTTAAAAATAAGGTGGCTGTTTGAAGCGTTCCCAAGCTTTTTTCTTCAGAACACAAAGAATATTTTTTATAATTCTCTCCTAATCGGTCTAAAATCTGAGAACGGGCAAGTCCCCAATTCCACTGAAATAGGCCATACGAAGAATGAATAAGAGTGATAAGTAACAATAATTTTTTCACAGTTTTCTCCATTTATATTATGTAATAAACTTATATTATTATTTTATATTTGTCAAAAGCTCAAGGATCTAAATTCTTTAATATGCGGGCAGGTCTTTTTTTATGGTTTTATTCTCCATTGAAAACGTCTGTTTTTTGCTCTATTTTTTGAAAAGTAATTCATAAATTACTTTAGCAATTTTCCTTTTCTTTTTCTCATGGTTATACTAAATAAAAAAGTTACTCATCAAGATGGAATAGATTATGAAAACAGATGTTATTTTAACTGGCGATCGACCAACGGGGCCACTGCATTTAGGCCATTATGTTGGTTCTCTTTTGAAGCGCGTTGAATTACAAGATCGCTATAAAACATTTATTATGATTGCTGATGTACAAGCATTGACCGATTATTTTGATCGACCAGAAAAAGTTCATGAAAGTGTTTTAGAAGTTACGCTTGATTATTTAGCAGTTGGTATTGATCCCAAAAAAGCTACGATTTTCATTCAATCAGAGATTCCTCAATTATTTGAACTGACCATTTATTACATGAATTTAGTAACGTTGAGTCGAGCGCTGCGTAATCCGACCGTTAAGACGGAAATTAAAGAGAAAAAATTGGATGAATCAGTTGGATTTATTGCTTATCCTATAAGCCAAGCTGCTGATATAACCGCATTTAAAGGAACGTTAGTGCCGGTTGGGGAGGATCAAATTCCTGTTGTTGAACAGACTAATGAAATTGTTCGCACGTTTAATCGTATTTATCATACAGATGTTCTGGTTGAACCGAAAGTAGTTATTTCTGATACAAAACGTTTGCCAGGATTGGATGGTAAAGCAAAGATGAGTAAGTCGTTAGGTAATGCGATTTATTTGTGTGATGATGCTGATACGATCAAGAAAAAAGTCATGAGCATGTTTACCGATTCTGAACACATTCGTGTTGAAGATCCAGGTAAAATCGAAGGCAATGCCGTTTTCACCTACCTTGATGCCTTTGATCCTGATAAAGCTGAAGTTGAAAAATTAAAGGCGCAGTATCAAAAGGGTGGACTTGGTGATGTAGCGCTCAAAAGAAGACTTATCGATGTTCTAGAGTCGTTTTTGAAGCCTATTCGTGAGCGGCGCATTGAATTTGCACAAGATAAAGCGCAGGTCATGCAGGTGCTCAAAGAAGGAACGGCGCT
>CAYPXP010000108.1:0-3193 GCA_964414965.1 uncultured Pseudomonadota bacterium | reverse complement strand
TGCTACATTCATGCAGCGCTTGATCTTATAGGTTTGCCAAAGACGGTTATTTGGGCACCACAAGACGGTCTTGTAGCTGCTAAGGATAGGTTTGCCGTGACAGGGAATACCGTTGTTGTGGACCACGGCTGTGGAATTTTAAGTATTTTGTGTCATTTAGATAAATTTGCGGATATTCAGGTCGGTGATAAGATAAGGCGAGGTAATCCAATTGGTATTATGGGTAAGACCGGTTACGCAACTGGTGACCACCTACACTGGGAGATGAGAGTTCAAAATGTATGTGTCGATCCCTTACAATGGACAAAGCGTGATTTTTGAGTAAAAGTTGGAAATAAGTAAATTGAGGTAATGAGGCTTGAATATAAAAAATAGAGTAGTTTATGCCTTGGGCCAAACAAAGATTTTCTACTTTTATTTATTTACTGCTTTAATGATGACCGTTATTATTTGGTTCTGGTATTCTTTGTTTTATATTTCCTTATTAGATTACGAGCGACAAACATTAATTAATATTGAATTATTAGAAAAAAAGAAATTACTTTTACCCGATTTGCGCTACGCTGTTTCTTCATTAAAAAATAAATGTAATATATTACAGACTGATTTGAAAAGTTGTTTATTGCAACATGTGTGTCAGGATCCATATTTACAGCTTGAGCGCATTTTAGTCGATTTAGATGATGTGGGCTTACATGTTACGGCCTTTAATCCCCAAGAGGCCAAGAAAAAAAGCTTTTACGATCGTGACACCATTAGCTTTAAAGTTCAGGGTAAATTTGAGCATATTGTACAGTTTTTAAAATTATTTAATTCTCATAATATGTTGGCTAAATTTAAAAAAATGATCATCCACCCTAATGGAGATGGATTAATGTTAGATTCGACTGTAGCATTATATACGGTTGAAAAGGAGTAGTAATGCATTTTAAGGCGTTATATCTCATTTGTTTAACGTGCATAAATTTAAATGCGCGTGATCCGTTTAATGGAAAAGAAAAAAAAATTGTCAAAGAATGTGTATTAGTTGGAACGATAGTTGGCGACACCTCTTTTGCTCAAATAAAAAAATCAACAGGAGATTTAATGTGTTGCGTTGGGGATGCACTAGATTGTTGGATAGTTGAAGCTATAGACTTTGATCACATTACTTTGATAAATAAGGATGGCACGCACAAAATATTGAAAATTTACGAATCGGTGGAGATAGGAGAGTGAGCGTGATACATAGAAATTTATTCCTTGTGCAAATCTTTCTCTTTTTATATGCACAAGGTGCTGAATCAATATTTCAAGAAAAAATTATTTTTCCAGCTTATGATGATACAAGCCATTTAACTACAGGTTTAAGTCATCTAGATCTCTCGACTGTTCCACGAGCAAGAGGTGCGATCGGTGAAGAAAATGTTTTAGCTTCGCAAAAAAAGGCGCTTGAAAAGATAGAAGCAGCATTGGTGACTTCTCGTACTAATGAGCCAGAAATTATTAAATCACCGTCATTATATGGTGATGTCGATCAGGCGTTACAAAAGGTTTACGAAGATAAAGATTTAGTTAATAAAGAAATTTCATTGCAAACAAAAGAAATAAATATTCGTGATTTGGTTGATACGATTGGAAAGGCGATAGGTATCAATTTAATGGTCGATCCACGTGTTAAAGGTGCTCTTGGTTCATTAAATTTAAAAAAGTGTGGTGCTGGCGAGGCGCTTCAATTGATTTGTAAGCAGGCGCAGCCTGAAGCAGCATTGGTCAAAACCGGTAAGGTTTGGCATATAACGACACGTGAAGATGCGCGCAATATGCTCAAAGATGCATTAAAAGAGTATGAACAAGAAAAAGAGTTACAGATTTTTCCTATTTCTAATGCAAATATAGACGATGACTTCAAGGAAAAAGTTAAAAAAGGCTGGCAACACATATCAAACAAAGACAAAGATTCTTATGTTCATTTTGATGAGAGCGATAAAAAAGTTTATGCCAAGGGTGGAAAAAAACAATTACAAGAATTTCATCAGTATCTAAAAGCAGTAGATAAGCCCGTTTTACAGGTACGATTAGATGTTATTGTGGTCTTAGCAAGTCGTGATTTCTACTTTGACTTTGGTATCGATTGGTCAGGTATTTATAATCGTGAAGAAACGGTACGAGCAAAAGGCAAAGCGTTTGATTTTTATGGCTTAGGTGGAACGCTATTAGATTTTCCTAATCCAGCTGATGATAATTCTCAGACCGCTAAAGCTCCATCACCAGTTGTGCCTGCTCCACCAAATGGACCAAATAGACACAATCCTAACTTATTTGTTAATCCTTTAAATTGGGCGATTAATTTATTTAACTCTGGATTAGGATTTTACAGTGCTGATGCGACAGCTGCAAGTACAGCGGGGCTCATACGTATACCATTTATTTTTGGTGGCCCTGATTTAAGTTTACGAAGATTGAATTTGGTTTTAAATATGGCTGAAACTGAAGAAAAGGTGAATATCATTACACGTCCGTCAATTTTAACAAGCAACAATAAAAAGGCGGCTATTTTAATTGGTCAAAGTTTGCCATTACAAACGACTATCGAAGATACGGTTGCTTCAACAACACGTAATATTACAACAATTAATTATAAAGAAGTTGGCATAATGTTAGAGGTAAAGCCGATTGTCAGTCCTAATCGCAAATCAGTTTATTTAGACATTTTGGTTGTAAATTCAGTGGTTGATAGTGGAAGTACCGAAGCAAATGCCACCGGTATTATGCAGAATCCGCCAACTATTTCAGTCATAAAAACAAAGAATGAAGTGGTGCTGAAAAATGGACAAACAACGATCATTGGTGGACTTTCTTCTAAACAGACAGGTAGTAAGCGTCGAAGTGTGCCATTCTTTGCGAATATTCCAGTTCTTGGGCAGTTATTTAGATCAAGTTTGGATGCTACGAGTGAAAAAGAAAGATATATTTTTATTACGCCAAAGATTATCGAATACGAGCCTTGAAAAATTAAATCCCTCCAACTTAGAACAAGCTGAAGGGATAGGGGGGTGAACAATACATAATCGTATTGTTCGTTAGGGACATTTTAAAAGATCTTTAAATCTTATTGTGGATGATACTAGCAACTCATTTTTTAGTTGTCAAGTGCCCCCATAGCAAGTACATTGAGTAGAATTTTATTTACATTGATTTGGAGTTGTATTTG
>CAYPXP010000107.1:0-3225 GCA_964414965.1 uncultured Pseudomonadota bacterium | reverse complement strand
ACCTTATACCATTACGAAACTCATTACGCCATGAACTCCGATCAAATGTATTAATAGAGTTTCTTTCAACAGAGGTTATCACGGTTAAAACTTCAGAAAAACCTCCATTAAAACTTTCAACTATCAATCATTATTTTCATACGTTTAACTTGGTCTTTAATGAAATCAGGCGCATGATTGTTCTCTAAAAGTTCATTCAACAACTGGCGAACCCGATCTGAATCGCGTTTTTCGTTAATTAATAATTGAACAATATAAAAACGTGTAACACTATTAATTTCCTCAGTTGGCTGACTTAAACGTAAGACTTCATTAAACATCTGTTCCGCGCGAACAGTATCACTAGGAACACCTTTTTCACCCCTATACATACGGCCCAAATAAAAGTGCGCCCATACTCGGTTTGATAAAGATGAATGCTGATTGGTAATAACCCGTTCAAATAATTGAACTGCATATTGAATCTCTTGTTCAGTTGAATTAGATTGATCAAAAAGCATTTTTGCTAAAAGATAAAGTGATCTAGCTTGGATTTTTATCGACACCTGTTGATTTAAACATGCCTCGTAAAGTTCTCGCGCAATTTGCGTATTAGGACGACATCCTTTGCCAGAAACATACATTTGAGCCAATAAAAATTTAGATTTAATTTGTGTCGCTTCGTCAGCTTGTTCATTTTCGACAATACTTTGAAGTAATTGTATTGTCTCTTGCCAAGCTTCAAAAGCTTCTATTGGCCTAGACATTTTAAATAAAACCTGTGCTAAGCGATATTGAAATATAACCTTAAATTGAGCTGGCATTTGCGTAATTGCTAAACCACTACGAAATAACTGTTGCGCCTCGTTTAAGTCGGTCGCAACACCGAGCCCATCTTGATACAAACACCCTAAATAAATAAGAGCCCTTCCTTGCAACTCAACATTTCGTGTTGTCTCCAGGATATGACTTAAATAATTAAACAAAGTTTGCCAATCTCGACTTCTTTTATAGTGTAAACAGATAGCTTCAAATTGATCTACCGTAAGCTCTTCATGTTGAAAAACAAAAGGCATATTTGGTAAAGATTCATTCACTTTAGAAAAGGCAGAAGATATCGTTAACAATAAAAATAATAATTTTTTCATAAAACAACCTCCAAATTTAATCATTTAAAAACAATTCATCATATAAAAATTACGGTGAATATCTCTTTTTTATTGTTAGTTAATTATAACAACAAATTGTCTATTTGTCAAAAAGCAGCCTTCAGTTACTATAACAAATTCATTATTTTATCATATACCTTAGGCGAAGCAGCTAGAAATGTCTGAAATTGATCATTAATTGGCTTTTTTTCAAAATCAGAAACAAGTGCCCCAGCTTCTTGTAGGATAATCACGCCAGCAGCAACATCCCACCATTTAAGCTCTTGAAAAAAGGTTCCATCAAATCGACCGGCTGCTACATATGCCAAATCTAATGCTGTAGAACCCATAAAACGAACGTCTGCAACACTATTTGTTACTTTTATAATATGCTTGAAGCAATCATTAAAGTTAGTCGAACAAACATAAGGCAAACTGATGGCGACAATGGCATGCTCTAATGAAAGAGAATTTACCTTAATTGACTTGCCATTCATCGTGGCGCCACAATCTTTATAAGCAATAAATAATTCATCGTGTAATGGATCATAAATGACCCCCAATTGAGGAACCGATTTATAGGTTAACGCTATTGAAATGCAAAAATACGCAATATTATGGGCAAAATTGGTTGTTCCATCAAGAGGATCGATCACCCAATACCAATCACTATTGTCTTGAGACTTACCCGCCTCTTCTGCCCAAAAAGGAATAGTCGAATCAATCTTTTTTAGTTCTTCAATGATAAAATTTTCAGATTCAATATCAGCCGGGGTAGAAAAACCGGCATTAGGTTTATAATGAAAGTTTAACGGCTTTCCCCAATGGCTCATTATGATTTTACCAGCTTTTTGGACAATGATGTTAACCTCTTTTATTAATGATTGATCAAGATTCATATAACTACCTTTTTATTTATTCAACCACGTATCATAAGAAACATATAGTTCAAAGTTCACTAATAGTCATATTAAAATAGATCGAACATAAATTGAAGACGTTTTCAATTTATTTATTAATATAACCGTAAGGGTTTGTTTATTTGGTTATTTTGAACATGTTTATGGTGTCAATTTTCTGTTTGCTTTTTAATTTTATGTTATTCGGCAGGCTACAGCGCAGAAGGACCCGGCACGTTAAACCGAGTCCTCTATTTAACACATTGAATCAAGCGTCATTCGCAACTTAAACGCCACGACGGTAAAAATAGGTCTCATTTATTTGTTATTTCAACCTTCTGTGCCACAGCCTGAAGAACCGAACACGGAATCGTAGCCTTCCAATAATAACTCGTACACTTTGCAGCTTTTTTAACCGCATCTAGTGTCGCTGTTGAGCCCAAGTCGGTATTGAGAGCAACCCAGTTCTCTCTGCCGTAATTTCTATCGCTGTGCGTACGAGTAGCTTTTTCTGCCACCTTTTCAAACGTAACGTCAGCACACGCAGGCTGAGGTCCTCCTACCAGAGCCTTTAGTCGGTAAATATGTGGACATGTTGGTCCTGCGTCGGCAGATACATTGTGAGATGAACCTATAAGCGCTATCGCAATTAATAATAATGTTTTCTTCATAATCATCCTCCATTTTTGAGAAAACAATCACCATACACTTTAAGTATGCCATTATTATTATTATTATTGCAAGAGTTTAATAAATTATAATAAAAATCACTAGTTTGAATTGAAAATAAAAAGGATGCGCGCCTGGAAATCAAGCGCGCATCCTGAGAAAACGTTACTCTATATTACTGCTAATGTACTATTTTCCCTCATTAAGGTCTTTGATTACTTTAATAGCATCATTTGCTGGGTGTTCATAAAAGTCGATCATGGTAAAAGTAACAGGTTGTCCAACTAATTTTTCGTAATTTTGTAAGCGCTTTTTAAGAACATCATATTTATTAACTATTTTTGAAGCTACAATGCTTCCACTCGCGCGTGGGGTAGTGTAGTTATCAACAATGAATATTCTGTTTTTATCAACAGGACCCCATTTAATCTTTGGATTTTCGGAATTTTTTATCAAGTCTTCTGATTTGGGATAGCTATAGTCTGTTCCAAATCCAAGATCCTCTTTATGCCAAATACCAAGAGGTACGA
>CAYPXP010000106.1:0-3248 GCA_964414965.1 uncultured Pseudomonadota bacterium | reverse complement strand
TTTTTCATGAAGGCGATCGTTTAGAATTGATGCTTGTTCAAAATCAAGAAAATCTTATGATGCCTTTTTTGTACGCGTTGAAAAAAAAGGATTTAAAGGCCGCTTTATCGATGGCCATAACGGCAAAGAATTCTCGTTGGTGCGCCTTAGTTGCGATGGCAGCTTCAAAAGATGGTGATGCGTCTATCGTATTTTTGGCATCTAAACATGCCGAGGCTTTAGCATCCGCTGAGAGATCTGAAATTTTGTTAAAGCATAAGGATGAAGGTGAGTCAACGAGAGCCTTGGTACAGTGTGGTTTAGGCGTTGTTGGGCTGTATGTTGTTCAATGTTTGACTAACTATTTCAATAGAAATTCGGTAGAATTACGAGAAGAACATAGATCAGAAGGTATTGATGGATCTATGATTAGACGTGTTGTCACGCAAAGATATTCGGCTGAAAATCCTATAATATGATATTAATTTCTCAAAAATTTTTTATATAAAAGACGGTGGAATTTTCATTAGAAACTGTCATACTAAATGATGTTTTGCATACAAATTAAACAAAGTAAGGGGTTGTATGAAAATTTTAGCGACTGTTTTTTTGTTGGTTGGCGTTAGTTATAGTATGAGGCACCATAAAGAATTCTGTAGAAGTGATATTGAAAATCTCGAAAATTACGCAGAAGAGAGCATTTTTGATGTAATTGATAAAGGTGATCGAAAAAAGGCCAAAGAACTTCTTTTTTCACAAAAAGATCTTGAAAAAGAGTATTGTAGAGGTTGTGTTGTGCATAAGTTCACCCCGTTTACCTATGCTCTTTGGCGTGAGAAATTTGATATTGCAGAAGATATTTATAATGTAGCGGGGAAAGTGATAGACATTGCTGATAAAGCATCAATTATAGCTGGTTTTTTATGGGGTACTCAAGTTATTTCTCCTAATGCATATCTTTCTAAATATTATCAAAATAAAAAAGAGGCAAAGTCACTGATTAGAGCGATACAGGAAAAGCGACTTTTCGCAGTGGCGAGTCATACAAAAGTAGATTAAAAAGAGATGAAGTTTAATTTTTTGATAGCATAAAAGATAACGTGGCAGACTTTTTGTTATAATGTATATGAAAATATTTTCCAAATCTAATTAAGAATGAATAATGGATATCAAAGCCTTCTTGTTGCAACTAGATAAATTTGTAAGTGCCAATTCGGTAATTGGTTTTCAATCAGATGAATATCCTTTTTTATTTGTAAATAGATTTTTTGATTTTTTAAAAACAAAAGTTTCTTTAAATAAAGTTTCGTTAGATCTTCAAAGTTCTCAGATGGAGCAGATTTTCGCGCAATTGGAAATGAGTTTTTTAGGACAGAGTAATCTTTATTGGTTGGGAGACCTTTCTGAGTTGTCGTTAAAGTTATATATGCAATGGGCAACCTATCTTGCAGCTTATAAAGGGCCGCATAAATTGCTGTTTTTTACAAAAAAATCAGTACAAAGTGACAACATGCTTCTCGTAACACTTCCTTCCAAAGTTGATATAGAGCAGTATAAAGACATATTTTTACCATTGTACTCCACGAGTGAACAAGAGCGTGTTTTATTGACTATTGATGCCATAATTAGTCAAGTAGGACCACTCGATCTTGATCAGGCTATTCGTCTTACTGATTATGCATTAGTTCTTGGAGCTGGTCGTCAGGTATTTGTTGATACATGGTCGCATGTGATTGTTCGATCAGAATCTTCATTGTTTAATTTAAGCGGTGCCTTTTTTTCAAAAAATAAAAAAGAATTTTTAAAACGTTGGAAAGGCATAAATACTGACTATGAATTTCCTTTTTGGTTAGCTTATTTTTCTGAACAATTTTTTAGGGCCTATTATTATATTTTATATAAAAAAGAATCGAACCATCTTGAGGCAAAAAAAATTGGATTTAGATTGCCTTTTTCATTTTTACAACGAGATTGGCAAAAGTGGGATATTCAACAACTTATTTGTCTGCATCAGCGTGTATATGAACTTGATGGTTCATTAAAAAATGGTGGTTCATTATTAACACTTGATTCACTTTTTTCATCTATTTTACGTTGATTGAAAATGAAAAGGAATTTTATGAAAAAGTTATTTTTACTGAGCATTATGATAATTTTTTTGCGCGGAATGAGTCAACCTGAAAGTAGCGCCGTTATTAATTCATCCAGAGATTATCTCTCTGTTGATTCTATTTGCGTAAATTATCTTGTAAGTGTTTTGGCAGTTTTTGAACGTTTTAATAGTCAAAACTCTCGTCATTTATATTTAAATAAATTGGTTCAAAATGAAGTCGGAAGAAAGTGCTATTTATTGTGTAAAAGCTCCTTTAAGAAACCTATAAAGGACTTGAGAGAGATCTGTGCTATATGTTTTGACCCTATTTGTGCTCCTGCATTTGTAAATTGTGCACAGAGGTTTGAAAACGGTGATAGCAATCATTGTTTTCATCTTGACTGTCTAAATAGGTGGCTTGAACCAGAATCGAGTCAAAAGAATTGCCCCGTATGTAGAAGACCGCTCAAAAATAATCACGAGCGACAAGCGATTGATTGGGAGGCGATAGTAACGCAACGAACGATTGATTGGGCGGAGATAGCAGCGCAACGAACGGTTGATTGGGCGGAGATAAGACGACATTTATATCCTGTTGTGCTGCTGGAACAACGTTCTTCATATTAGTATCAAATGTTGATTGAAAAGATTATATAATAATTAATTAAGGTTGGCTCAGGCGATCCGGTTGAACAATACCTCCTGAAATAACAAGTGCCATAGCTTCTTGCCTGGTTAATGAAGTAACAATGAAATCATCTTTTTTAGCGATTACATAGTATCCAGTTGTTGGATTAGGTGTTGTTGGTATAAAAACATTGTAGTACAAATCATTATTTGTTGGTGCAAGTTCAGTATGGAGATTACTTGTTAAAAAGCCAATAGAATGAATACCTTTGCGTGGAAATTCAATCAAAACTACCTGTTGAAAGCTGCTTTTGTCGTTATGAGTAAATGCGTGAACTAATTGTTTTGAGCCGCTGTAGACAGGTCTAATGAGAGGGATTTTATTAATGGCTTTTTCAATGTAATGAAGAAATTTTCTAAAAATCAGGTTGCGTGAAATAAGTCCGATTAACAAAATGAAGCCGATAGCAAGGGCGAATTCAAGATAAGGGACTTGTCGTAAATAAGATGGCTCTATATTGCGTAATGGTGCGAGCCAAGATCGCATTAA
>CAYPXP010000105.1:0-3358 GCA_964414965.1 uncultured Pseudomonadota bacterium | reverse complement strand
GGGACGCCACAGGGGGCAGTGATTTCGCCAATGCTCGCCAACATATACCTGCATGACTTGGATGTACTAATGACCAATAAAGGGTATCGAATGGTGCGTTACGCCGATGACTTTGTCACACTCTGCAACACAGAGGACGAGGCTAATAAAGCTCTTGCTGAAGTGAAGCAGTGGATGGCAGAGAACAGGTTAGCGCTGCATCCAGATAAAACGCGCATAGGTAATTGCACCATCGAAGGAGAGGGGTTTGAGTTCCTTGGGTATCGGTTTGAGTGTGGTATGCGTATTGTTAGGAAAACCAGTATGAAGAAGCTGTACGATACAATCCGGAGACGGACAAAGCGTACAGTGGGTCAATCAATGGAGAGTGTCATTGAGAGTCTTAACCCAACATTAATAGCTGCAGGGCTAAAGTCTGCAGCCCTGCCTGTTGAAGCAGAACTAAGAACATCAGGAATAGACCAACTAGAAACGTCACTTCTATCATATGAAACCCCGTCCTTAATAGAAAATAATTTACCAGTTTGCATCATTCCTTGTACAGCCGCGTCACTTAAACGATTTGTAGCTCCAAGTGGTGCCTCAGTTAAAGATCGAATTGTTGGTATTAATGAGGCATACGCTGCTCGTGCATTAGGTGTAAGTGTAAAATTAGGTGGTCTTCGAGTCCACTTATCACTAAATTCGTTTCCATATAAATATTGCAAAAAAGTAATTAGTTGCGCTCTATCCATTTTACTCATATCAAAATATGTGGTATTAGTGCAATAATCAATATATGCCATAAATTTAACAATTTTTTGCATTCTGTCTACAACCATATCTTCAGTTGTTCTCCCACCAACATATAAATCAGTAACTCCAAAAGATAAAACTTCTGCACTATCTGTAGCATAATTTCTTTTAGTAATAGCATTATATTGTTGTATTATTTCAGATCCTTCAGCTGGAAAAGGATTACGATTAGTAAAATTCAAAGTTCGCCCAAAATCAATTAAAAATGTTTTAGTTCCGTCTTCTTTTCCAAGAACATTTCCGGCATGGCTATCGTAGTTAAGTATTTTAAGTTTCAAAAATAAAATCAAAATTTGTGCGATAGCACTATTACAATCACTTTTAAAAACAGGTACATTAGACTTCAAATCATTTAACTCTTTGAAATCGCTATTTGCCAATTCCATAGTTATCATTCCTAATTGTTTATTTCCTGTTACATTGGCGCTTAAATACTCAAGCATTCGTATTACTTTTGGACTATTGCTAGGTTTTGAGCGAAGTTGGCCTAATAAAGTTGCAGCAGAGGCCCTATTAAAATATGAAAAATCAGCAACGGCAAGACAAATAGGTTTACCAGAAGGGTTGATAGTTTTCAAATAAATAGATTGTTGTATATTAGACTCAACTTTAAAGTCATTTAAATTTTCAGTAGCCTTAGAATAATATGCTTGATTACCATCTTCATCTAATTCTCCAGGAAAGGAAAATTCCGGTAATTCTTCATCACCATTTTTAGAAATAATGGCAAATTTAAAAATCAAACTATAAATTGGCACATTAAAATCAGTTCCAGCTGCATTCAAACCAAAAAATTCGGAATTTTCTGGACTGGGTGGAACGTCTAACTTAAATATAAATCCTTTTAAAGAACTATACGCAATTTTAGTTAGTGTAGATGCAGGATTAGAAATCATTTTATAAACAGCTTGCCAACTGGTTAATTCAGGATTTTTTTGCTTTAATCCTCCCTTAACTTTTCTTTTTGTTCCATTTTTTTTCTTTCGGTATTGTTGTTTTCCCATTGTTTTATATAAATATACGCAGAAATTTATATCTATATAAATTATATAATGGCACCATGCACTATAAGTTGTTCGATAGCTGCAGTTTTCCTTATAGGAATGATATATATGAATTATGCAGTGGCAAAAAGTGAAATTATATTAAAATACAAATCTCAACTTCCAGAAAATTTGCAAAAAATCTATGAACAAATAACAAACGAGAGAACGAGAATTTACTATCAAGGATATATTCTTGGTTTTATTCTTTCTCTCGTCATCATTGTGACAAATGTATATTCAGAACACAAAATGTTATCAACAATGTCAATGATATGTTTAGTTTTGGCAACAAGCTTTGTAACAAATTATTTTTATTACATTCTCTCTCCCAAAAAGAATTGGATGTTGGATTATATTAAAACTCCAGATCAAACAAAGGCATGGTTACAAATGTATAGAGGCATGCAAGTATATTACCATACAGGTTTAGTTCTTGGCATTGTTGCAGTTGGAATATTTGCTCATGCATTTAGACCTAAAAAATAAACTACAGGTACTCCCGTTTAACGCAGTAAAAACCCCAAGATTCGGTTTTACTTTCTGTATTTTCTAGTTTTTGGCTCAACCTTTCTCAAAGTGGAAGGAAATCTGTATGAAACAAAACAAATTGCGGCAAGAACAGATCCATGATGATCTTTAACGCGAAGCGAATCATATACAAATTTAGTTCCAGGATGAAATTTATAACCTTTATCAGTAACATTGTCTTTATACATTTTGCATTCTCCAACAATGGATCCAAAGCCTCTTCTCTCAATAATTCCGGCAATAGATCCTGTCAAGCTTTTTTCGCAAGCTTTTTGATCACCAGATCCAGAATATTCGCATGCAAATCCGCCTAAATATTTTCCAGAAGGGTCATAAACAGAAGTAGTCATAACGGCAGCGCTGATAAAAGAACCCTTAGGTCCATTGGCTTGCGCTTTAATGCATTCCATAACTTCTCCCCATTGTATTCGAGAGAGTCCTTCTTCTCTCGAAATTTCTTTAGCTCCAGTGGGAATAACGCTGGTATATTCAATAACATTTGAATTTTGAATTCCTGCAATAGTGAGAGCTTGATCATAAGAACCAGTTTCATAAGGTAATCCTTTGGAACCGACGTTAGATTCGCCGGCGCCTTTGGTTAAAAAATATTCGTACGGAATTCTGTTACCAAAAATCATATATATTACAACTTTAAAAAAGTTGTGCAAATTTTTTTACAATTATCAATACTTTTCTAAAAGATATAACAAAACAACTTAAAGAGAAAACGACGTTATACTATGTGAAGGATAAAAGTAAATGCATCTAACAGCAACAAAAAAACAATTTAAGTTAAAAAAGATGCAAGCATAAATAAAGGACCTGTGATGTAGTGATTTGCATAGTTGTCTTATAAGCAAAATGTCGTGGGTTCAATCCCCACCAGGTCTATTGCTACTTTTAGAAAAAGTAGCGCAAAATATTAACCCTTTACTTAGGAAGGGTTCGGGAAACCTAGGTTTCCTGAGTTCCATACAGCAATACAACTT
>CAYPXP010000104.1:0-3381 GCA_964414965.1 uncultured Pseudomonadota bacterium | reverse complement strand
TGGAAAAGATTTTTGGAATTTTGTTTGTAAGTCCAGTGATGGATATGATTTAGTATTGAAAACTTATAAAGAAAATGCGCACTTGATTACCGACGCTTTGGACTCTATCAAGAAAACTTATTTAGATTAACTATGCAAACACTTATTAAATGGCCTGGTGGCAAAACAAAAGAATTTCCTTACATTAAGGATTTAATCCCGACTTTTGATCGTTATATCGAGCCATTTTTTGGTGGAGGCGCAATTTTCTTTCAACTAAAACCGCAAAAAGCGATTATCAATGATATTTGTAACGAACTCACTGATTTTTACAGCTTACTCAAAACAGAAAACGATAGAGAGGAATTTAAAAAAGAATTATACGAGTATGCTACAAATTGGGAAAAGATCCCTAAATATATCGGTATTTTTGAAAATCAAATCATCAAACTCTATGAAAAATATAAAAAAAATGAGATTACCAAAGTAGAATTATCAAAACAGGTAAATTCTATTCTCAAAAAAGAAGAGGATCGATTTAACGGACTTTTTCTCAAAAAGTTTTGTTTAGACGAGCAAAATTTATTAGAACAAATCACTTCAAATTTAATTTCAAAAATCAGTAGAACAAGAGAAATTGAAAAACAAAGAGGAACATTACCAGAGGGCGATCTTCAGAAAAATATTGAAACCGCTTTTAGAAGTGGATTTTATATGCACTTTCGAGATGTAATGAATTTCAACGGCAACAAATATAAAATTAGTTTGCCTAAAAAAATCGCAAACTATTACTTCATCAGAGAGTTTTGTTACGGTTCAATGTTTCGTTTTAATAAAAGCGGTTATTTTAATATTCCCTATGGTGGGATTGCGTACAATACAAAAGATTTTCGCAGTAAGGTTGATTATATATTCAGCGATGAAGTAAAAAATCTTTTTGAGAATACTGTTATAAAAAATCAGGATTTTGAAAAGATCTTTAGTGAGTATCAATTTTCAAAAAATGATTTCATTTTCCTTGACCCCCCATATGATACTGATTTCAGCGACTATGAGAAAAAATCTTTTGACAAAAAAGACCAAGAAAGGTTAGCAAAGTGTCTTTACGGCGTAAAAGCAAACTTCATACTTATAATCAAAAATACTCCTTTTATTTCGAGCTTATACAAAAATAAAAAAGGAATAAAAATTGATAAGTTTGACAAAACCTATCTTTACAATGTTAAGGGCAGAAACGATAGAGATGTAGAACACCTCGTCATTTATAATTTTTGATGTCGTATGCAAAAATTTATTAACACAATTATACACGGAGATTGCATAGAGGAAATGAAAAAACTTTCCGATGATTCCATTGATTTAATTTTTGCTGATCCACCTTATTATTTACAACTTCCCAAAGGAAAACGCTTGAAAAGAGCCGACGGCTCTGAAATTATTCCGGTTGATAATGAATGGGATCAATTTGAAGGATATGAAGATTATGATAATTTTACTCAAAATTGGATTAAAGAGTGCCAAAGAATTCTGAAACCAACAGGAACATTTTGGGTTATTGGAATGTATCACAACATTTTCCGAGTCGGGACAATAATGCAAAATTTAGGACTTTGGTTTTTGAATGATGTGATATGGGTAAAAACTGACGCCTTGCCAAATTTGAATGGTCGCCGTTTCACTAACAATCACGAAACAATAATCTGGTCTGTAAAAAATAAGGATTGCAAAAAATATACCTTTAATTATGAATTTTTAAAGAAAATGAACGGCGGTATTCAAATGAAAGATACCGATTGGGTTTTTGGGCTTTGTAAAGGAAAAGAAAGATTGAAAGATAAAAACGGCATAAAGGCACACCCGACACAAAAGCCATTAAAACTTATTCAGCAAATTTTGTTAACAGCAAGCAATAAAGGCGATTTAGTTTTTGATCCATTTATGGGTAGTGGAACAACTGCCGTTGTTGCGAAAGCTCTTGATAGAAATTGGATAGGAATTGAAAAAGACAAAAAATATATTGATTTAGCAAATGATAGAGTAAAAAATTATGGAAAATAAACGAAAACATCTTGAGTTTATACAAAATATAATCAGTCGAATGGCTGGTAATTTGTTTTTTCTAAGAGGTTGGACGATTACTTTGATTGGCGCATTGCTCGCCCTATTTTCAAAAGGCAATAACTCAAATTATATTATTTATTTTCTTATAGTTCTTACTCTCGTATTTTGGATTTTAGACGGTTATTTTCTTTCTCAAGAACGATTATTTAGAGATTTGTATAATCATGTTAGAAAATTAAAAGAGGAAGAAATTGATTTTTCTATGGATACAAGAGAATATCAAAAATTAAAGAAAAATACTCTGATATATTCTATGTTTTCGCCAACCCTTTTAATTTTCTATTTACCATTAATTGGTGCCGCATTATTTATTGCGTACCAAATAAAATAAAATTATGGCAAAAAAAGTATTTGTTAGTTTCGATTTTGATAATGATAGTGGTATTAAAAATTTTGTAATGGGACAAGCAAAATTATCAACCTCTCCATTTTGGGGTGCGGATTGGTCAATGAAAGAAGCGGCGGCACAAACCAAATGGGAGGATGAAGCAGAAAGAAGAATAAAGCAGTGTGATATTGTTCTCGTTATGGTCGGAAAGCAAACTTATAAAGCAAGTGGCGTGCTAAAAGAAGTAGAATTCGCACGACAATATAATAAGCCAATTGTACAAATTATTGCTTACTCTGATCTTGTAAATCCGACTCCCGTTGCTAACGCTGGTCGGCTATATAGGTGGAGTTGGGAAAATTTGAAGACACTTCTTTAAATAAAAAATATGACAACAAAAAGACAAGTTTTTTATAGTTTTCATTATAAACCAGATTGCTGGCGTGCTTCAACGGTTCGTAATATTGGTGTTATTGAGGGAAACAAACCAGCTCCCGATAATGATTGGGAGACAATCACAAATAGTGGTGACGAAGCAATTAAAAAATGGATAAAAGATCAAATGCAATACCGTTCATGCACGATCGTTCTTGTTGGTAATAAAACCGCAGATAGAAAATGGATAAATTACGAAATAGTGAAGTCGTGGGATGCTGGAATGGGTGTTGTGGGTATATACATTCATGGATTAAAAAATAGTCAGGAATTGATTTCTAAAAAAGGGAATAATCCTTTCGACTATATAACCCACGGAGGGACCAAGGGAAAACTATCTACAATTGTGAAGTGTTATAATCCAGCAGGAGCTAACAGTAAAGAAAGATATGGTTGGATTTCACGAAATATAGCAAATGCGGTTGAGGAAGCAATAAAAATTAGAAATAATAATTAACCCCGACGAAAAAAATCGGGCGAAGCCCGAAAAGCAAAAGGGCAAAAAGGAAGGGGGTTGG
>CAYPXP010000103.1:0-3399 GCA_964414965.1 uncultured Pseudomonadota bacterium | reverse complement strand
TCTTAAAAAAATAGGGATAACGCTTTGCGCAGATTATCCGATACAGCAAAAAATGGCTGCGACACTGCATACAACGGGTACGAGTACACCTTTTGGTAGACCGAATAATTATCAGCAGAAAATCTCAAACCATAAGAAGAATTGGTATGCGAATCTAAAA
Organism: uncultured Pseudomonadota bacterium; assembly: GCA_964414965.1. Taxonomy (GTDB): domain Bacteria; phylum Babelota; class Babeliae; order Babelales; family UBA12409; genus UBA12409. The sequence continues at coordinate 3,239 of CAYPXP010000103.1, read as the reverse complement.
AAATATGCATACTTTTTAATCGTTTGCTTCCACCAGCTTTTACTTCAATAGGCACAACGCTATTTTGAATTTGAACCAAAAAATCAACTTCTGCTTGGCTACCGCGACTTTCTCTCAACCAATAAAAAAGTCCTTCTTTAGTTATCGGATCAGAATACGCTAAAATTTCTTGACCAACAAAAGCTTCTACCAGCTCACCTTTATTGATAAATGTAGGTATTGGATCGACAAGCCAAGGTGTCAGGTCAAATTTTAATAATGCTTGGCAAAGACCAACGTCTAAAAAAATGAGTTTGAAATCATCCAAATCGGCCTGCGCACCTAAAGGAATGCCCTGCCCTGAACTGCGAACAATGCGATATAAAATACCAGCTTTTTCTAACAATTCGAGCGCAGGTTCAAGTTCTCTTTTTTGATATTCTCCTATGCGACTGTACACAAATTTATTACTCAATTGACCAATTGCTTTTTGAAAGAGAATAGTAAGATATTTCATCTGATATTTTTTTGCATATTTTCCAAAATCCTGCTGATAAGCATACAACAAATCAGCATGGACTTTTTTTGATGACCACGAAGTTGTTGTTTGCACCCATTCGTTTACCGCTTCAGGCATGCCCCCTATGGCTAGGTATGCTCCCAGTATATTGAGCAACTTTTCGTGTAAAGGTTCGCTGATAGGATTTGTTATCGTATGTTGCGTAATTAATCGTGCCCACTCTTGATGTCCAAGCGCCACTAAAAATTCAAGAAAAGACATTGGATACATGTACAAAAAAGAAATGCGTCCTACAGGCACCCCGACTTGCTCAATAGCAAAATCAAGCAGCGACCCGGCCGCAGCAACATGTAATTCCGGCATCATTTCGTAAAAATAACGCAAAGCAACGATCGCTTTTGGCACCTGTTGAATTTCATCAAAAAAAAGTAGTGTTGTTCCAGGTGTAATTTTTGTTTGCAACAACTCCGATAACTGCCGAACAATACGATGTGGATCTAAATCTTTTTCAATAATATTTCTGGCGCCATCATTTAATTCCAAATTTATTTCGACAAAATTCTGAAATGTCTTTCCCAGCTCACGCATTGCATGTGTTTTGCCAACCTGCCGTGCCCCTCTTAACAAAAGCGGCTTTCGACCAGGACGATCTTTCCACTCAAGTAAAAAATAATCTATAATTCTCTTCACCCCAAAACTCCTCTTCTAATCTACACATTCTTCAAATATTCGGCCTAATATGTATATAAATCAAGGTAATATTATACCTGATATGTATAAAAATCAAGGTATATTTGCATGAATTATGTATAAAAATCAGGGGTAAAAATAATTATTGTCATAGTAAAAGTCTTTATTAAAAATATAGTAAGTATTATATACTACATAACAAAAAACATGAATCATAAACGCCCAAAACAACTAGCATATGAACTTTAAGACAGCTCTACTGCTTTTTATAATTATTCTCGAGTATAATCAAACTAATGCGAAACTAAATAATATTGATATGCAAAATAAAAATATTCAGTACGTCACGCTTAATAACGGTTATCGGATATGGACAAAAAAAACTGAACAGAGCAAAACTCCTATACTTTTACTTCACGGTGGCCCGGGCTCAACACATGAATATTTCGAATGTTTTGAGCAATTTTTGCCACCAGCAGGTTATCAGGTTATTTTTTATGATCAGCTCGGCTCATATTATTCCGATCAACCAACTGATAGCACCCTTTGGCAAATTGATCGTTTTTGTGAAGAGGTTGAACAAGTAAGAAAAACACTAGGACTTAACAATTTTTATCTATATGGTTTTTCATGGGGTGGCATTTTGGCCATTGAGTATGCGCTAAAATATCAGCAGCACTTGAAAGCATTAATAATTTCCAATATTTCAGCCAGCATGAAATCTTATGAAAACTACATCAATGAACTGCGACTGCAATTACCAATCGAAAAACAAAAAAATTTAGAATACTTTTATTCAAAACATTTTTGCCGTTTAAGTGTATGGCCGCAAGCTATAACAAGAACGTTCGGTCATCGCAACAAACAAGTTTACGATACTATGCAAGGCCCCAATGATTTTCACGTTACGGGTAATTTAAAAGAGTGGGATCGATGGGCCAATCTTTCAAAAATTCATATTCCGACATTACTTATTGGCGCAAAATATGATGTGATTAATCCTCAAGATGTTCGCAACATGGCTCGCGCTATACCCCGTGCAACTGTTTTTATTTCCCACAAAGGGAGTCACTTCACATTTTATGATGATCAAAAAAATTATTTTTCTGAATTAATTAGTTTTCTTAAGAAAAACTGACGCAGCTAAAATCGCTCAAGCTGTTCTTTTTTCAGCAGATAACAGGTCGGCCTATTAACATCAGGGATGCGGCACAATGCCTGCGTTAAGCGAAGGATGTCTTAGATTTGTTTCCATAAATGCCAATGTCTTGAGAACAGCTTTTAGAACGTTCTTTTTTGCAAGATTTTTTTGTAAGACCGCAAAATCCTCCATTGCAGTCTTAGTAAATCGCACTTTCGGCATATACTCTCACTTTTTTAGATATTTTTTAAAAGAGCCAAGGTCTATTGTTGCATCTTCTTTTAAGCTCTTTTTTATGCGAGCTAAAATTTTCTTATTTTCCGGCAAAAATAACCATGCTTCATCTTCAGGCATTTCTTGCACTGGCTCTAAGATAATTTTATTTTCATGAATACGTGCCTTATAAATCGATGATAAATCTTTTGATAATTTTGTCAGTGATATTCTATTGCGGGTATCAACTTTAAGATATATCGATTCTTTTTTCATGCGTTCCTCATTTTTGTCATTAACCCCGACCATTATAGTTTAACTAATAATGGGTAAATAGGCAAATGGTTCAAATGGGCAATAATAAGTTATACGAAAGGGAACGCGTTTACTCTTTTTGTTTCAAATATTGCATCGGCCTGTTTATCAGACAGCCATTGTGCATGGTTCATAACATAATCAATTTGTAAAAAAGCTCGCCGGGCATTAAATTCTCCCGACAACTTTTTGGCACCTAAGCACTGGTACCCAGTAAAAGAAATTCCACGATCTTTACACTCACGGGCAATTGAGCACAGCGCACGAGGTGAATCATCAAAAGAGATTATTCGTGTCGGCCTCAAATGATAATAATCGAGAAAAGCGCCTAATACCTGGCCCTTTGGTTCTTGATTTGCGCATAAAATACCTTTATACAAA
>CAYPXP010000102.1:0-3414 GCA_964414965.1 uncultured Pseudomonadota bacterium | reverse complement strand
TGTAGGCGTAACTGCTGCCGAAATACACTCTAATAAATCTCTTAACCAAAGAAAGGAGGCTCTAGAGGGCTTTAAGCTCGGCAAATACAGGGTTCTTGTAGCAACAGACATTGCTTCACGCGGAATAGATGTAAAAAACATTGAACTTGTTATAAATTTTGACCTCCCAGAAAATCCCGAAGATTATGTCCATCGTATTGGAAGAACGGGAAGAGCGGGCATGACGGGTAAGGCTATTTCTTTTGCAATGCCCGATCAGGGCGAGAAAGTAAGGGGCATTGAAAGGTTAACCAGACTCTATCTACCAATTTCTGAATTGCCGGATATTTCAAAGCATATGAGCCAATCTTTAAATAGGCCTCAAAGTAACGATTACCCTCCAAGAAGAAACTATTCTCAAAACAAAGGTGGACAAAGAGGTCGCCCAAACTACGGGTATGGTAAAAAAAGATACTAAAATAAAAACAAAACCAGCCTCTAGCTGGGACGTTGCGATTATGGGTGCAGGCCCAGCAGGTCTAATGGCGGCAGGAAAAGCCTCTAGTCTAGGACTAAAGGTTGTTTTAATAGAAAAAAATCCTGCGCCGGCTAAAAAGCTACTCCTAACAGGTGGTGGGAGATGTAACTTTTCCAACGCCGAGTTTGATTTGAGAAAGCTTGTTAAAAATTATGACAACGGAGAATTTTTATTTCATGCTTTTTCAGTTTTCGGACCAAAAGAAACAATCTCTTTTTTTGAAAAATTGGGGATAAAAACAAAAACAGAGAAGGATAAAAAAGTATTTCCCGAAAGTGGCAAAGCAAACAGGGTTTTAGAGGCATTAAATAAAAACCTATCCCCCGCCAAAGTGAAAAAACTTTTTAATACTGAAATTATTGGCATAGATAAAAAAGGAAGAAAAATAAGCAAAATAATTTTAAAAAGCGGAGAAATAACTGCAAAAAAATATATTTTGTGTACCGGAGGAAAATCTTACCCCCTAACCGGTTCTAACGGTTTTGGCTATACTTTAGCTGAAAAATTAGGTCATACAATTATAAGCCCTCATTCCGCACTCTCTCCAATCAAAATAAAAGAGACGTGGGTTAAAAATTTACAAGGCATAAGTTTAAGCGACGTTAAGGTAGAACTTCTTCAAAATGGCCTGCCGGCTAAAGAAGGTAAAAATTATATCCAGGAAACCAAAGAAATTATTTTTACCCACTTTGGCGTAAGTGGGCCCGCTATTTTAAATATTAGTGGAAAAGTAGGAGAATTGGTTAAGCTTGGCGATTTGAAGCTTCGCATGGATCTTTGCACCCCGCTAAACCAAAACGATCTTTATAAAAAATTGGAAGAAGCATACCAGCGTTTTTCTAAAAAGACTGTAAAAAACATATTATCAGATTTTATGCCAGAACGCTTAACCGAGGCTCTGTTGGATATTAATAAAATAGACAAAGATAAAATAGCGAATAATATGACCAAAGCGGAAAGATGGGCTGTAGTAAAAGCTATAAAGGTTTTTGAACTCACAGTTGAAGACGTTTTAGGGTTTGACCAAGCAATGGTTACAAAAGGAGGTGTTTCTTTAAAGGAAATAGATCATATGACAATGAAGTCAAAAAAAATAGACAATTTATACTTTGCAGGGGAAATTATTGATGTTAACGGAAAAACTGGGGGCTTTAACCTTCAAATGTGTTGGAGCACTGGAAACCTTGCCGCAGAAAATTAGAAGAATGTTTCAACCGCCGAAAGGCGGTTTTTTGTTAACATGCAACGTGCTATAATAAGGGAAGTTATTATTAATTGACCCCAATGGGGAAAAATATGAAAAATAAAATTTTATCAGCCGGTATTTTAGCGTTAGCGCTATTTTTTGCCGGAACTATTTACGCCGTAGGTCAGGGAAATAACGCTACAACGACGACGGCCAATCAAGCCCAACAACAAACTCAAGTTGAAAATCAGGGTGAGGCAAACCAAATACAAACCCAGGAACAAGGCGAAGATAATGAAAATGATACCGAGGATGAGATTGAAGACGGTGTCGAAGCGCAAGACCAACAAGGATTAGAAAACGGGAATGAAAATCGAAACCAAAACCAGGAGCGCAATCAAGAGCAAGAAACAACAAAGAGGGAAAACGGCTCATCAACATCCGAGCAAAGAAGGAGTTCCGTCGCAAATGCAGTACAAAAACTTTTACAAGTAGCTAACAGAAGTGGTGGAATTGGTCAACAAGTAAGAACAATTGCCCAGGAACAAAACCAAAATCAAGAAAAGCTAGAAGCTAACCTACAAAAGATTGAGGGAAAAAGTACATTTATGAAATTTCTTTTTGGTCCCGATTATAACGAAATAAATAGCGCCCAAAAATTATTAGATCAGCGCAAAGAACAAATACAACAACTAAACCAGATTAAAAGTCAGATTTTAAACAAAAGTGATGCACAGAGTCTAGCCCAACAAATCCAAACGTTAGAACAAGCCAACACAGACACAGAAAACTCTCTCGAAACTGCGCAGAATAAATTTAGTTTGTTTGGCTGGATGTTCAGGTTATTCTCTAAATAGCAATAATTACCTTAACTATGAAAACTTCTAATATACTTTCAATCATTGCTCTCTTAATCATTATTTGCGGAGTAGTTATTAGTGTTTATCTAAGCGTTATAAAAAAGAATAATAATGAAAATGATATGACAGAAAATAAATATTACGAAACAACAGACCAATTCTCCAATCAAGCATATAACGGAAAAACATACGGCCAAATAACAAATAATATTATTGACGACTTAATAGGTTTAAAAAACGAATTTCCTCAGCTTACAGAAATTTCTGAAGACGCAAGATATAATCTTACCAAGGGAACAGATAATTTTTGGGTTGTTTTCCAGTATAATAACAAAGACACCGGCCGAATAGATTGGTCTGTAGAAATGGAAAAGTACACAAAGCCCGTACTACCCGAAGGAAAAACTCCTTTTACAATAGATATGGTGCCCGACAGAACATTTATAGGAATGCTTGGTGAAACAATTGTAATATTAGATTTCAATAACGGAGATGAAAAGGTAAAAGATAAAATTATAAATATACTCAAAAATAACGGGGCCGTTGAGAAGGGCAAAGAAGTATTTATTCAAATGCCCAAATAAGTAAAACTATTATTTAATCAAAAACCGCCCTTTAATAGGGCGGTTTTTTAATATGTTATTTTGTTTTAGCTTCTATGGCACTTATGTAACTACAATAATCACATTTTGGGCCGGCATTGGGAATTTTGTCTTCATTTAAACATTTATGCATATCTGTAATTGCCTTCTCAATCCACGAGCCATTGCCCTCATATGCAATTAAATTTACTCTGAATTCTAATTTCTGATCAAAAGCCTTAGCATCCGCATTTCCGTTGCAATAGACAA
>CAYPXP010000101.1:0-3520 GCA_964414965.1 uncultured Pseudomonadota bacterium | reverse complement strand
TATCCGCAACTATTTTTTCATAAATCATCTGCAAGATGATTTATGCAACAACGCCGATACAAAGTACTGGAAATTTAATGATTATTTAAAGATTATCTCTGTTCAAAAAACGATAAAATTTGAAAAAGTTCTTTTGAGAAAAATAACTTTTTAAGCCAATAGAAAATTAGGATGTGCTTATGACTATATTAAAACGTAGTGTATTGGATGCAATAGGGCATGTACCTACAATATGCCTTAATCAGATCAGCACATTATGCCATACACAAGAGTTATATCTTAAACTTGAATCGTGTAATCCAGGCGGTAGTATTAAAGAAAAAAACGCCGTATTTTTAATTGAACTTGCAGAAGACAACAAACTCTTAAAACCTGGCGGTACTATTATAGAATCAAGCTCAGGAAATTTTGGTATTAGCATTGCTATGGTTGCTGCGCAAAAAGGATATAAAAGCTTGATTGTTGTGGATGCCAAAACATCAGACTCATCCAAGCTAATGATGCAAGCCTATGGCGCACAATTAGTAGAAGTACCATTAAGTGCTATTGATGAAAACGGGTCTATGCAAAAAGCTAGAATCGAAAAAGCAAAGGAACTTGAAAGACAAATATCAAACTCCTGGTATCCCTTACAACATTTTAATCCTGATAATCCTACTGCACATATAAAATATACTGCTTCTGAAATTATCAAAGATTTTAATGGTCCGCCTGATGTAATTGTTTTAGGTGTAAGTACTTCTGGACAATTAACAGGAATAGGTTCTTTTTTTAAAAAACATTATCCTAAAACAAAAATAATAGCTGTGGATGTTGCTGGTTCGGTGGTTTTTGGCGGAAGAGCGCATCCGTATAAAATGGTTGGTGTTGGTTTGTCATTTGTACCGCCTCAATTTAATGTCAACCTAATTGATAAAGCGTATTATGTGAATGATGTGCTGGCTTTTTCCGTCTGTCGTGAGCTTGCGCTCAAAGAAGGCTTGCTTCTAGGAGGATCAACCGGTGCCATTGTTGCCGCCGGTCTCTCGTATGCTCAAACACTAAACAAAAAACAAAAGATTTTAATGATTAACCCCGATCGTGGGGATCGTTATTTATTCACAATTTACAATGATACTTGGCTTAAAGAACAGAACTTAACTCTTTTAAAGGGAGCTGAGCTATATAAGGCAATGCATTCTTTAACGCCAGTATCACAGCAAATATTACATCAAAAAGGCAGTACCAATGAAGTCGACCATCATTCAAAAAATGATCACACTGTGGAAGGAATTCATTCCTCTTTCCATCAGTGATGTAACAATGTCCATTGGAGATCCAATGGTAAATGCAACAATGGCGCAAATGCCAAAGCTGCAAACAAATTTATCGGCGCTTGGTGTAATTAAAGCTCTAGTTGTATTGTTTGAAAGTCCAATTATTATGGTTCTTCATGCATCCAATCAACTTTCATCACAACAAGAAGCTCGACTTGCTTTAAAAAAATTTGTCATACTAGCAAGCGCAATATTAACATCTTTCTTGATGTTCCTTGCAATCCCAACTATATTTTTTCCGCTACTGCAACTTGTTGGCTTAACGCAAACTGTTGCGTTACATGCATACAAAATGTTTGTGTGCCTATTATTTTGGCCAGGAACAATTGCCTTTCGCCGTTATTACCAAGGTATTTTAATTATCCATAAACAACTGAAAGCAGTTGCAAGAGCGGGCTTAATTAGAATGCTTGTATTGGCGTTTGGTTTAAGCATTGGCTTTTATTTTCACCTGCCAACTACTTATTTAGCTGCAGGATCAATGATATTGGGTGCTTTTGCAGAAACATTAGTAGTGTACTGGGGTGCACGCAAATTCTGCAATTTGCCATCTATACAGTCAAATGAAGCTGAGCAAGATTCGCGTTACCCCAAAACAGTTAAAGAGGTTTGGAAATTTTATTGGCCTCTTGCAAATTCTATGGTGTGTGTGTGGACCGGACGAGCTTTGCTTGTTGTATGCCTTGCAAGAGCGATTGATAGCTCAATCGCACTAGCTGCTTGGCCCGCAACATGGGCAATTGTTGTATTATTTGCAAATTTAACACGAATGATTCAGCAAGTCATTATACGCAATCAGAGCTCATTTCATCCGTTTGAATTTATTATATTTGCCACAACTATTGGCTTAACCCTCACCGTTCTAATATTGGGACTTGGTGTATCATCGATTGGTGCACAACTTTTAACCTACTTTGTTGGAAACGACTCCACTCTTCTATCTACGGTAAAAGCAGTATTATGCATCTGCGCGGGCATCCCAATTCTTGTTGCTATTCAAAATGTTCTACAAGGGTTTTTAATGTGTGTCGGAAACACAAAAGCAATTAACCGCTCAACTTTGTATGCAATATTTACGCTCTTAATATGTGCGTGGGCAGGCGTAAAAGGAAACTTACTCGGTGCACAAGTGGCAGCGTATTCAATGGTTGTATCTCTGATTTGTGAAAACACATTACTTGCAAAACAAGTGCCATGGAAGCGTTATACACTTAGATATTTACAACATGAAAAGCTACAGGAAGGAATTTCATAACATGAATGTTAAAGTACAAATACCAGCAAGTTGCGGAGAACTTGTACAAGGTTATCTTGATGGCAACGAATTTTTGATTAATGCGCCTATTCCTTTGTTTGCAGAAGCAACGTTGAGTTATTCAGAATGCGCCTTCAATAAAGTGATGTTAGAAAAAAAAGGTTTTCAGAAAGCATCCCAAGCTGTTAATAATTTAATAAAGCAATTTAATATAACGTCTAGTTATTTTAATTTAGAAATAAACTCAACCATTCCTCGTAATAAAGGACTTTCGTCAAGTACAGCAGACGTTGCTGCAGCTATTTTGGCTGTTGCTTCAGCATTTCGCAAAAATTTAGCTTATGACGAAATTTCACAACTCATTATTGACGTTGATGGATCCTCGGATGCTGTGTTTATGGAAGGCATTACGCAAATTAATCAGTTGAAGGGTTGTATTTGCCAACAATTTTATAATATTCCAAATATATCATTTATTATTGTAGATGCTGGGGGTGAAATTAAAACGCAGGAATTTGATCGAAGCTTAGCACGTTGGGTTGCTAAAAAACATGAATTTTCGTTAAAGCGCGCTCTTGAACTTCTTCAAAAAGGATTTTATGAACAAAATCCAATCCTCATTGCCCATGCTGCTACGATTAGTGCACGTATCAATCAGTGTATTCATTATAAAGCTCCATTTCATATTTTATTAGAAGGAACTCGTGAATTTGGTGGCCTTGGTGTAAACTGTGCGCATACAGGCACTGTGCTTGGTGTCATATTTGATCACACACAAACTGATGCAATACAATTAGAGATGATAATTCGTAAATTAATTTATCCTCTGCCTATTTTGGGAACTTATCCCTTAATTAGCGGATCTGCAGAAATAAACCGAATTGATGAATGCGAAATCATACAAAAAGAGAATATTGAAGATATTGTAGCTATGCGATTTGCATAAGCC
>CAYPXP010000100.1:0-3538 GCA_964414965.1 uncultured Pseudomonadota bacterium | reverse complement strand
CCCTTTGAAAGCAACAACAACAAACCCTGCAACTAATAATGTTGGATAGAACCACCATGCGAGAACACCTACAGCCATCAAAAGAGGTAAGGTAATCAATGAAGCTCTCATGCCAAGTTTTCGCTGAATATTGCTGACCCCAAAAAGTAAAGAAAAAAATGATAAAAGACCGGTAATTACTGCAAAGGTTGCTAGGTAATCAGATCGCATCAGTTCATCAGGAAATTGCGCTTTTACCTTAAATTTGAAGTAAAAATCTATAATAGTCGTAACTGCCTCAAAAGCAAGTAAAAATACAAAAATACCGAGCAAATAGGCATTAGTTACTAAAAGCTTCAACCCTTCTAAAAATCCAGGTTTTTTCTTGCCATCTGTTTTTTTGACAGCATGAAACTCTGATGCTGGTGTAAGCCGCATGAAAACCCAAATTAATATACCAACCGTAAAAATTAATATGCCAGCAATAGCAATTACAGGCGCACTATTTTTGAACCCTAATCGCGTAGCCCTTAAAAACCATGGTCCAACAATATTGCCAAATTGGGCACAAAGCATAATTAATGGAAAACCACGTTTGGCTGAATCAGCTGTAGAAACATCCGCAGCAAACGCCCAGAAAAGTGGAACCATCATAGTTCCAATACTTTCTACAAAAATATACCACAACCAACCAATAATACGGGTTGGACTTTCAACCGTATTTGGAATTCCGTAAGTAGAACTACTTAAAAGAATAGCAAAAAGAATTGCGCTACAAGCATAAAAACCGGTCAAAAGATAAAAGACTTTTTGACGAGGTAGCCAATCAACAAGCTTACCATAAACACCTATTAAAAGAAGAACTGTTACCAGCGATAAATACTTTGCATAGGGCGTATAATCAACGCCAACAATACCGGAAAAAATACCATCCTTAAGAGGACGCAATCCCCAATAAGCAGCTATTAAGACACCAAACGTAATTCCCAAAAGCGCGTATTTTCTTATCTCTTCTTTACTTTCAAACTTACCAAATACTTTGACAAAAAAATTATTCATCATAAAACTGAACTCCCTAACTAAAGACTTATTACCCGACACAACTTCTGACTACGAAGGTCTCGATCGATCAATTTACTATAAAATAATACTAAATATTTTTTGAACTCTTCCTTTGTAAATGGCCCGAACCATTTTTTTAGTAGGCCAACGATACTGTCACCTAACGAACCTGAATTAGACATAGCGTCTTATCTCCATGATTAAAAGGGTAATAATACTTACATTTATTAGTATATCAAAGATTTTCACTTTCCCAAACTTTCATTTCGACGGTCCTACAGGGCCATCCTAAGAAACATTTTATTAAAACTCCCTCTAGATGCAACCTTAGACATTCAAGATTGCCATTTACGGTTCCCTTTTTATATGATATAATTTCTTATATATAAAAATTCAAAATTAGGAATAAGTAATTATGACTGAAGAGAAAGATATTATTGAGTCTCCGCTTCAACATGATCACGCAGCACTGCAATTTGAGCACTTTTTACCATTATTACCATTAAAAAACGTCGTATTACTTCCTAAAAGTATCATCCCTATTATTGTGGGAAGAGCTTCTTCAATTGAAGCCGTCGAATATGCCCTTAAACACGATAAATCGATATTTGTATCAGCTCAAAAAAGGCCTGAAACTGAACAACCAACAGAACAAGATATCTATTCATATGGCACTCGATCAAAAATTTTGCAAGTTATGCGAATGCCCAACAAAGCCTTAAAAATACTCGTCGAAGGTATCTGTCGATCTAAAATCATCACCACGGCATCAATTCATTCATTTATGGGTGTTACTTTTGAAGATCTGGATTTGGACGGAATAAACAGAACTAAAGAATTTGAAGCTTTGTGGCGACATGTCAAACATCTGTATGCACAATATACTCAAGTAAACGATCGAGCGCCACAAGAGTTAATTCAAAATGTCCGATCCATTGGTGACATTGATTACAGCATTGACACCATTGCCGTTCATTTAAATTTATCATTTGATGATCGACAAAAAATCTTAGAACAGACAAATCTTAAAAAAAGACTTTTTGATATCGCTCAATTGCTACAAAAAGAGATTGATATTTTGGAAACTGAAAAAAGAATCCAAAATCAGGTACAAAAGCAGGTTGAAAAGAATCAACGTGAATATTACCTTAATGAGCAGATTAAGGCTATTAACAAAGAGCTTGGACGAGAAGATCATTTAGCTGAAATACATAGTTTGCGACAACAAGTTAAAAAAGCCGGACTATCATCTGAAGCAGCTGAAAAATGCGAAAAAGAATTAAACAAATTAGAACAAATGCAACCGTTCTCTGCCGAAGCAGTTGTTAGCCGAAATTATATCGACTGGATCATTTCCATTCCTTGGAAAAAAATAAGTCGCGATAGCATATCATTGCATCAAGCGGAAAAAATTCTCAATGAAAGCCACGCGGGCTTAAAACAGCCAAAGGAACGCATTTTAGAATTTGTTGCTGCCAAAAAATTCTCTAAAAACTTAGAAAAAGCACCGATCATCTGTTTTGTTGGTCCTCCAGGCGTAGGAAAAACATCCCTTGCACGATCAATTGCTCAAAGTTTAGGCCGCGAATTTGTTCGCATTTCATTAGGCGGCGTTAAGGACGAAGCAGAAATTAGAGGCCATCGTCGTACCTATATTGGTGCATTACCGGGAAAAATTGTACAAGCAATGAAAAAGGCAAATGCCACTAATCCTGTCATGTTACTCGATGAAATCGATAAATTATCACGTGATTTATCAGGAGACCCAGCATCAGCCCTTCTTGAAGTTCTTGATCCAGAACAAAATCACACCTTTGTTGATCACTATCTAGATATAGAATATGATCTTGCAAAGGTAATGTTTATCACAACGGCAAATGTTTTTGAGAATATTCCATACCCATTACTTGATCGAATGGAAGTCATTCATTTAGCGGGATATACCGAAGAAGAAAAGTTAACGATTGCTAAAAACTTTTTGGTACAAAAACAATCAAAAGAACACTCATTAACGAAAGTCCAATTTAAATTATCAGATGATATTCTTCGTTACCTAATCGAGTTTTATACAAAAGAAGCTGGCGTCAGGCAATTAGAACGCCTTATAGCTAAATTAATGCGTAAGTCTATTCAAGTTTTACTCAAGAAAAAACAAAAATCTGTTACCGTTTCACGTGAATATATCTTGGAATGGCTTGGTCATCAAAAATTTAAGGCAACTTCACTTGAACAAAATAAAGAAATTATCGGATTAGCAACCGGTCTTGCATGGACAGAATTTGGCGGAGAAGTTTTAGAGATTGAAACAACGCTTCTTCCTGGCAAAGGCAATTTGACCTTAACTGGTCAGTTGGGCGAAGTAATGCAAGAATCAGCTCAAACAGGCTTTAGTTACATCAAATCACGTGCCAAAGAATTAGGAATTAAAAAATCACTGTTTAGCAACCATGATGTTCATATGCACTTACCAGAAGGAGCTACTCCTAAAGATGGTCCT
>CAYPXP010000099.1:0-3553 GCA_964414965.1 uncultured Pseudomonadota bacterium | reverse complement strand
ATTTATAAATCCGTTCGCCCAGACTATTCATTACCCACATCTCATTAGAAGAAAAACAATATAAAAACGCTTAAAAATCTTTTGCCATAAGCCTAAAAAACTAAATAATAAACAATATCCGTTCGCCCAGAGGAACGAGCACAGCGAGTGTCTCGTCGGGTGCGAACTCATTTAATTTTTTTGGTTCTTTTTGAAAAAGCTGCAATTTTATTCCAATCACCATTAATAAGAGCCTCATCTCTGGAATAAAATGTTTTTGTATAGACCAATTGAACTGGAAGCCGTTTACTCGTGTAACCAGAATAAAAACCTGTTTGATGTTGGGCTATCCTAATATCAAGATTATCTGTATGGCCAACATAATATGATCCATCTGAACATCGCAAGATATAAATAAAAAAATATTCCATTTTATGCAACAATTTGAGTTCGCACCCGACGAGACACTCGCTTCGCTCATTCCTCTGGGCGAACGGATTTATATAAATAACGCGAATTCGATAAATACTCATAGTTGATAAATGTTTATATTAACGAGCACACCCCCAGCCTGTCAGCCGTAAGTTTAATGAAGGCTGAAGCTTAATCGAGAGGTTTCATCGAACGCGGTACATTTGCTTAGATCGAGTTCACGTTAAATTAACAAGTTTTAAAGTTCTAAAATTCGGCGTGTCCTGGATAACGAGGGAATGGAATAACGTCACGAATATTTTCCATGCCTGTTGCAAATTGAACGAGTCGTTCAAATCCAACGCCAAATCCTGCGTGAGGAACGGTGCCATATTTACGTAATTCCAAATACCACCAATAATCTTCTTTATGTAAATCGAGTTCTTTTAACCGTTTTTCTAAGACGTCAAGACGTTCTTCTCGTTGGCTACCACCAATTAATTCGCCAATACCGGGAACTAAGACGTCCATTGCTGCAACGGTTTTATTATCTTCTAATTGGCGCATATAGAACGCTTTGATCTCTTTTGGATAACCGGTAACGATGACTGGTTTCTTGAAATGTTCTTCAGTTAAATAACGTTCATGTTCTGATTGGAGATCGCAACCCCATTTGACGGGGAATTCAAATTTTTTTGTAGCCTTTTCTAATAATTCAATGGCTTGGGTATAGGTGATTCGTTCAAAAGGATTATTGATGACATTTTTGAGCCGTTCAATGAGTCCTTTTTCAATAAATTTGTCAAAAAATTCCATATCTGAAGCGCAATTTTCAAATAAATAGGTGAAGACATATTTGAGATAGGCTTCTGCTAAATCCATATCATCATTAATATCAGCAAAGGCAATTTCTGGTTCAATCATCCAGAACTCTGCTAAATGCCGTGAAGTATTTGAATTTTCTGCTCTAAAAGTTGGTCCAAATGTATAAACATCACCAAGTGCACAGCAATAGGTTTCAACGTTTAATTGTCCTGAGACCGTCAAGAAGGTTGGATGGGCAAAAAAATCCTTGGTGAAATCAATTTTGCCTTGATCATTTTTTGGAAGTTCATTGAAGTTTAGTGTAGTGACTTGGAACATTTGGCCGGCGCCTTCGCAATCTGAGCCGGTAATTATTGGTGTCATAATGTATAAAAAATTACGTTCTTGAAAGAATTTATGTGTGGCAAATGCAAGTGCATTTCGTATACGAGCAACAGCTCCAAAGGTATTAGTTCTCGCGCGCAAGTGAGCAATAGTTCTCAAGAATTCAAAAGAATGGCGTTTTTTTTGCAATGGAAATTCATCAGCTGGACAGGTTCCAATAAGGTTGATTTTTTCTGCTTGAAGTTCGAAGCGTTGCCCTTCTGCGGGACTTTCAATTAGGTTTCCGGTGACTTCAAGTGAAGTTCCAACCGTAAGTTGAGGAATAATGGTATCATAATCGGTTGTTTTATCTTTAGTTGCAACAATTTGCAAGCCACTTGCTTGTGAACCATCATTAAGATTAATGAAGGCAAATAGCTTTTGATCACGGACTGAGCGAATCCAACCTTTAATAGTTATCTGTTTATTAAAATCTTTTTCAGAAATTTTACTTATTTTTATATGCATAGAAAACTCCTTGTGTCCTGATTATAGCAGAAAATTAGTGAGAAGGAATATTTGTTCGTGGTTCAATTTATAAAAATTTGTGTAGAATCAAAAGACGTTATAAATTTGCAATAAGATTTGTCTGTTAAATTTAAAAGCCTTTTCTAGTTGTAGTTATTGAGTAGTTTAATGAAAAATAAATCTTTTTTAATTTTATTTTTTTTCATCGATTTACAATCAAAGACCGAGATTGATTATGGTGGTTATATTCGTTTAGATACTTTTTGTGATCAACGCCAAATGGTTGCTGATGATAACGGAGTAACGCCATTCTACCCAGCGCCTATTGAGTGTGATGCTCAATGTGGTGACATAAACTCACGTGGTGATTTTGGGATGTCGTCTGAAGTGTCGACGCTTTATGTCAAAACAAAAACTGAACTTGATAATGTAACATTATTTGGTCATATCGAAAATGATTTTACGGGCCCTGTTTATCTGGGCACTATGTACATTCGTTATGCTTATTTAAAAGCAGTTTGGGAGCGTTTTTTGATGGTGATTGGTTATGCTAAATTTCCCTTTGTTGAGGTAATTAATCCCCATACGGTTGGCTGGGATGGGGGTAACCCAATTGCCCCATGGTCTTATCAACCACAAATTCGTCTCTGTTATAAGCCTCACGACATACAATTTCTTGTCTCTCCTTACGTTCAATTTAATTACGCTGCGACTGGACCTGAGGGAGAAATCCCTACTTATGCACAAAATAGTATGACACCAGGTATTTATAGCAGCTTGGAATATATGACTGATAAGACTCATATTGGTATTGGCTTTAATATGGAGCGGATACTTCCTTCATTATCAACTACAACTACATCAACAACGAGTCCTGAACGAACGTATGCTTCGAATGAGACTTTAACATCATTTTTAGGAACGATTTACGCCAAATTTGAAACGGCAACGACTAAAACACAAGCACAAGTACTTGTTGGCCAAAATGGATTTGATTTAAATCTGTTAGGTGGTTATGCCGTTAAATGTATGAATCCGGTGACAGGTAAGCGTTCTTATACTAATGTTAATTTTGCGTCAGGATTTATTGATTTTGATTGGAAAAAAAATCAGACACTTATTCCTGGGTTTTTTCTTGGCTATGCTAAAAACTTGGGAACGCGTGAGTCAATTTATTTGGATAGTGAAGGTAAACCAATTTTTTATGGCTTTGATGAAAATATTGATGCTGTTTTCCACTTTTCACCACGTATTTGGAGCAAATTTAACGATATCGAATTGGGTTTTGAAGCAGCTTTTACTACGGCATGGTATGGTAATATGAATTGTAAAGCAAAAATGCCATCTACCTACCACGTTTCGAATCTTAGGTTTTTAATTGTTTCTATATATCGTTTTTAAAGAAACATCCTCTAAAAAGTGGTTTTTTTTGATAAAACTGATACTTTTTAAGTAATGCCAGGGTGGCGAAATTGGTAGACGCGCACGCTTCAGGAGCGTGTGGTAG
>CAYPXP010000098.1:2211-3581 GCA_964414965.1 uncultured Pseudomonadota bacterium | reverse complement strand
CATCAATTAAAGAAGTTATTCTTTTTCCAACGTTAAAGAAAAAATAATGCTTTTGAGGTCCCTATGTAAAAAGTAGGGACCTCTTTTTTTAAGAAGCATCTTTTTTGATTAAAAATTTTTTGAAGCACTATGTTTTGTATTGGTATTTTTGTAAGCAGGAGCAATAATGAAAATAGACAAAATGATTTATACTTAGAGATCGTTGTTTATAATTGTGATGTTAACTATACCAATGGAAGATAGTATGAATAAAAAAGTTGTTTTAATAATTGCTTCTGATGGCTTTCAACCTAAAGAGTATGGAAATACAAAAAAAATTTTGGAAGACATCGGTATAGAAGTAGTTACCGTTAGCGATAAAATGGGTCAAGCGGTTGATGCGTTTGGGCAAGAGGGGCCAGATGTTTTATTGATAGTCGATCAAGTTAAACCCGAGGAATATGATGGTATATTTCTCATAGGTGGTGCTGGCGCGCTTAAATGTTTGGATAAAGAAGGCGTTTATGACCTTATGCGCAAAGCAAGAGATATGGGATTGTATTATGGTGCAATTTGTATTTCACCTAGAATTTTATGTAAGGCAGGAATCATTACGAGCGGTCAAAAAATAACTGGTTGGAATGGTGATGGCAAATTAAAAGATGAATGTGCCCAAGCTGATGTTTTGCTTGATAAAGATGTTGTTGTGGATGGTAAATTGATTACCAGCAAAGATCCAGAAACGGCGACTGCTTTTGGTAAGGCTATTGCAAAGGCATTAAAATCATAAAAATTTTTACGGAGAATATGCAACAGGATATCATTAATGGCTGTTTATATAGATGGGTTTTGCCATCAACGAGTGAGCAGCAGCTTTATGAACTAAGTTCACGTTATAATTTATCACTTCCTTTGATGCAAGTTCTCATAAAAAGGGGGCTTAGTTCGGTTCAACAATTAGATGAATTTTTGTTTGCGACAGGAGCCATTTCTTCGGGCCGTTTGCTGAAAGATGCTGAAAAGGCTGCGCGAAGAATTATTGCAGCGATTGAAAAAAAAGAAAAAATACTTGTTGTTGGCGATTATGATGTTGATGGTATTACTGCGACTTCTTTGATGATGCTTTGCTTGTCTCCCTTAGGTGCACAAATTAATTATTTTCTACCCAATAGAACCCGTGATGGTTACGGATTGTCCGAAAAAGTGATTAAACGAGCTATAGATAACCATTATTCGCTTATTATTACGGTTGACAATGGTATAACGGCTTGTGGCCCAGCACAATTAGCATATGATCACCATATTGATTTGATTATTACTGATCACCATTTGCCTCATGAAAATTTACCGTTGGCATATGCTATTGTTGATCCGTCTCAACTAGATTGTCC
>CAYPXP010000098.1:0-2111 GCA_964414965.1 uncultured Pseudomonadota bacterium | reverse complement strand
ATTACACCGCAGTTGAACGCACTTGGGCGCTTAGAAGATCCTCGCAATGCAGTTCGTTTTTTAATTGGCGCACGTTGCGTTGAAGTTGATCAAGTAGCCAGTATTTTATATGAGCTCAATGAAGCTCGTAAAACGATTGAGCGTTCTATTTTGAATGAAATTGAATGGGCAATTACGCAAAAAAAGATTGATCTTGATAAAGAGAATATTATTATTGCCGCCAGTGATAAATGGCCAGCTGGTGTTATAGGTTTGGTTGCTTCACGTTTGACGAATCAATACAATAAGCCAGCTCTGTTATTTCATATCACAAAAGATGGTCTCGCAAAGGGATCTGCACGCTCTATTTCAGCATTTAATATTTTTGAAGCGTTACAAGAAAACGCCTTTTTGCTTGAGCGGTTTGGTGGTCACGCTGGGGCAGCGGGTTTATCATTAAAAAAGAGTAAATTACCAGAATTGAAAGAATTATTAGAGCAAAAGATTGCGCGAGATCTTTCGCCTGAAGATTTAATTCCTCGAATGGTGCTTGAAGCTCAGGTTCAATTAGGTGATTTAACTGCTAAATTTATGGATGATATGCGGTTTTTAGAACCGTTTGGTCATATGAATGATGCACCATTATTTTTTATTGATGACGTCACGCTTGTAGATGAACCGACGCTGCTCAAAGATCAACATGTAAAGTGCAAAGTTTTTTCGAATGGCGTTATTAAGCCAGTAATATTTTTTGGACAACCGCAACTATTTTCCATTTTAAGTTCAATGGGGGACCGGTCATTTGCTTTAGCGGCGACGGTGATGGAAAATCATTGGCAAGGCACTCGTTCTATTGAATTAAAAGGATTGGATATTGGTATGAAGGTGAAAGAATGATTATTACGATTGATGGTCCAGTTACTAGTGGGAAATCCTCAATTGCACGGCACTTGGCACAAAAACTGAACTTTTATTATATTAATAGTGGTCTGTTGTTTCGCGCTTTTTCTTATGTTTTAACAGAGCGATGTCTTACTCCCGTAGAACGCTTAGTAACTATAACACGTGAGCAGATTCTTGGGTGTATGCGTTTTTCGGATTTTTATTATCGCTATGAAAATAATCAAGAGCACATTTTATATGGTTCTGATAATATCACCTGGTTTTTAAAAAATCCTGAGATAGATCATGCTGCTTCTCTGGCAGGAACTAATCCAGAGATAAGAGAATTAATCTTGCCTATTGAACGACGCCTTGCTGAACATCATGATGTTGTGGTAGATGGGCGTGATACTGGCTCTGTTGTATTTCCTCAAGCAGATTTAAAAATATATTTAACGGCTTCTTTAGAAGTTAGGGCTCAGCGTTGGCAAAAAGATCAACAAGTAAAAGGAAATAATGTCTCTTTAGAGGAAGCGTTAATAGAAGTTAATCGACGTGATGAGCGTGATAAAACGCGACTTATTGCTCCTCTTATTCAACCAGAAGATGCCGTTGTTATTGATAGTTCAGATAAAACAGTGGAGCAAGTAGTTGATGAAATTATTGTTTTATTAAAAAGGTGACTCAATAAAAAGGGCGCTTTTTAAAAGCGCCCTTTAACACTAATGTATTTTTTACATTAATTCTTTAGTCATTGCTGCATTGCGATAGCCGGCAATTTCTTCATGATCGAGTTTTTTTGCTGTTTTTTCTTTTTTTGGCTTAGTGGTTTTCTTGCCACAACTAGCACATGAGGCTGCCAATGCTGCAATTACGAATAATGAAAGCATACTTGTTTTCATATCTAGGCTCCGTTTCGAAATATTTTTTGGGTTGCGATATGCTTGTTTTATCTTTTAATGTATCAGTTTTTTTTGTTTTTTAAAGATATTTTCGTTAAATCCTTGTTCGATTACCTCATCCATAGTACTTACATAAATGAGTTCAAGGCCATGATTAACGTCTTTAAGTTCATCTTGAATGTCATCATAATTTTCTTTTGGTACGATGACGGTTTTAATACCATATCGTTTGGCTGCTAATAATTTTTCTTTGAGACCACCAACTGCTAAGACTCGTCCACGCAGCGTAACTTCACCGGTTAGTGCTGTATAGGGTTTAACCGGTTTTTTGGTAAAAGTTGATAGCAA
>CAYPXP010000097.1:0-3596 GCA_964414965.1 uncultured Pseudomonadota bacterium | reverse complement strand
GATATAAACACTTATCAGATATTAGTATTTACTGAACTTGCGTTTTGTTAAGTTTCTTAGATCGAGTTCACGTTAATTACCAAGCATATTTAAGCGGCATTGGTATAGCAGTAATTTTATTTTTGCATTTCAGTCAATTGCCCCTTATAAGTTATTAAAACTCTTGTAATGATGATGATGATGATGATAAAGTTAAAGTATAAGGTTAGTTATAGTCGTTGACCAAGTAAAAAGGAGAAAGAATGAAAAAATTTTTAATTATGATAGGCCTTATGCTGCCTACTCTTTTTAGTAATCTTTCAGCAGGTCCTAAAATGTGTAAATGTTCCAATTGTGGCTCGTATTCAGGAGTACAACAATTAAGTAATTTCCCAAGTTGTGACGATTTTGCTAAATCTATAAGGGGAAAGACGCGTTGTATTAGGATAAGCCTGGGCAAGTGTGAAGAACATGAAACAATACCTTCAGATTGCACGTGTACCTTAAAATAATAGAGTAATTTTGCCCATCGATTTTGTTGATAGCTTACATTGGAAAGAAATTCACTTGATTTGACTTGAGGGAAGTTTTTTAAAGCAAGGCGAATCAAATATTTTCTAAAAAAGTCTCTTTTTTTTGTTGCTAAAGAAGCGAGTTCTAAACTATTTTGCGGTCGAGAAGTAGATGTGAGAGGGCGCCAAACATGAAAAAAAGTGCCGCCATAGATATTTCATTGATAGGCAGATGGGGAGAAGAGAAGTGGATTATAATTACACTGGCAACGCTTAAAGATGCGATAAACCATATATTATGGAAAATACCACGATGATGAACGATAAGTGGAATAATGGCTAAAATACTTACAAATATTAAAATTTGAGATGTTGGATTAATGATAAAAATCAAAAGGTAGATAAGAAACAATAACCGATAAAGCCAAATTTGAATTTTGCTTTTAGTATCAATATCAGGAAATAACGCTCCCAGAATACAGAAGAGGAACCATTGAATGGTGTGCATGGTGGTGAGCGGATAATTTAAAAACTTCAATAGATAAAGCAATCCTGCGTAACTAATGATGCCGCCTAAGATATGCTCTTTATAATTCATTCTATTACTGAATCCTTTTTAGAGGTTAAGCGCATAAGAACTGTTCCTGGATAATAAAAATGAAGAATTCGTTTATAAGACCAATCTTCTTTTACTAACTCATTGGCTCCCCATTGGCATAAGCCTAAATGATGGCCATAACCTTTACCCTTGATAATTATGTGATTTCTTTTTTTCGTACAGCTAAATGAGAAGCTTTTAATTTCAGGAAAAAGCGAATAGAGTTTTTTTCCATCAAGTTCAAAAGTTTTTTTATGATCTTTTATAATAACTTTTTGTACGATATCTGCTTTATCATGTTTAGTTTCAATAGTGTTGATATTTTTTAATGCAGGAAAGGATTCTTGTACTCGTTTTATGAAAGTGTTTATAGAAAAGTCTCGTTGCCAAGAATAAATTTTTAAATCTTTGCAGTAGGTGCATGGGTAGGAACGAGCTAAATAAGGAGCTTCCTTGAAATTTATACCTTTAGACATTTTTGCTGGAATAATACCGCCACAACAAGAATCGAACATGGCTACTATCGGTTTATTTTTATAGGCTAAAAAAATTCCTTCAGTTTCAGCTACTGCGTCTATAATAGTTTGGCAGGAATGAGTGCCATAATAGGTTTGGTGTTCATTTGTTGGTTTTAGGTGATAAATCTGTTTTTTTCTGCGTGCTTGTTGAAGTTGATAAATTGCGTACGTGCGACAAGCAATAGCTAATACTTTGTACGTTTCTAATGGCCACCCTGGCCATCCCTCAGTTCTTAACACAGAGGTAATATATGCTTCAAGGGGTAATTTATTAATAAGTTCGAGCGTTTGTTTGTTAATATGAATATAAAATGCGCCAAAATACTTGTTTTTTTCAAAGCTAATATGGCCATCTAATGCTTTTATGCGAAGAATTGTGCTTTTGTTTTTTTTATTATTAATAAATAAGTGATTATCACGGGTCGTGATAGTGAGATGTTTCTTTAAAAAATACTGCTTAGTAGGTTCTTGGGAGCAAGATAAAACAAGTCCATTATCACTTGAAAATGTGTATGTTTGTGTATCATTGAGCGGAATTGTTTTTAATAATACTTTGATATGAATAATTGGATTTTGGGGATGAATGGCTATATAGAAAAAAAACAATAAAAATTTATATGTTGATGTGATATTCATCAAGCACCTGGCGATATTCTTCTGGTAACGCATTTTTCGTTTCTATGCCATGATTTGCTAAAGCATCAGCCTCTTTGTTTGATGTTCGTAAAATATGTTTAAATTGTAAATTTAATGGCTTAGACAACATGTAGGCAGCTCTAAAAAGTTGTTGTAATTCAGGGTTTTTAACCTTATATAACCCATTCATCTGTTTGACGAGTAATTCAGAGTCACTATGAATGATAATCGTTTTATCTGAAGGCACCAATTGGTGTAATACAATGAGGCCGATAATGAGGGCTAAATATTCTGCTTGATTATTTGTTTTATGTCCTAAGAAAAAGCCCTTTTGAAAGATAATTTTTTTATCATTCATCAAAAAAATGCCTGCACCAGCTGGTCCCGGATTATTGCGTGCTGCCCCATCAGTAAATAGGCAGTAGCCCGTGGAAGGTTCTGGTTTTTTAGAAAGGAATGATAATTGATTATTCATTCTTCTTTTATAACTTCTTGTAATGGTTCTTCTGTTAATTCTTCAGGTAAATAGATAAAGCGATAACACGAACTACATTGTAATAATTTTTTTCTTTTAAGACTGAGAAGAATTTGAGGAGGTAATTGAGCAAAACAACCACCACAGCTATCATATTCGACAGGAACAATGGGATTATCCGTCTGTTTACGCATCATATTATAGCGAAAAATCCAATCCTGAGGCACAGTTTTTTCTTTTTCAAGACGTTCTTTGTAGAGTATTTCTAAGCTAGTGTTAAGTTGATCAATTTCTGTTTGCTTGTTATTTAAGTCTTGTTCGAATTCTTTCTTTTTAAGGTTAAATAACGTCTGTTCTTCATCAAAAGTCTTTTGAGCTGTTTCTAATTCTTTCCAGCTTTTAACCAGTTGCTTTTCATGATCATATTGAGATTTTTTAAGAAAGTTGATCTCTTTTTTCAATGAGTCATATACTTTTTGATTAATGGATGACTCAAGTAATTCTTTCTTTTCTTTTTCTTTTTGATCGAGTTCTTTCATAATTTGTTCATGTTCTTGAACAAATTTTTTTGCTTTTTGGACGTTCTTTGCTGTGTTTTCTTGATTGTTAATTAATGTTTTTTTACGCTCTTCTAAATCTTTGAGTTGTTTTTTTATTTCTTCAAGGGTGCGTTCTTTTTTTATTATGTCACGATCAAACTCAATGAGATTGATAAGAGATTGCAGTGGATGATGTTCCATAAAATCACCCTTTGGTGGTTAAGAATATTGATGAGATGACTTTTTTCAAAAATCAATACGTACCTATAATACCTATTGATATCTGGTGGGCCCACCAGGGATTGAACCTGGGACCTTTCGGTTATGAGCCGACTGCTC
>CAYPXP010000096.1:0-3597 GCA_964414965.1 uncultured Pseudomonadota bacterium | reverse complement strand
AAAAGAAGGAAAATTTCTCTTGAATAAAGGCTATGGCATGGCCAATTATACAAAAGAAATTTCTAATACACCCACCACACGCTTTCCTATTGGATCTGTCACCAAACAATTTACCGCCATGGGCATTATGATTTTACAACAAAAAGGACTTCTTAATGTTGATGATCCGATATCAACATATTTACCCGATTATCCACGTGGCAATGAAATCACCATTTATCATTTACTCACTCATACTTCAGGAATAATTTGTGATCCAAAAAATTTTGAGCTTTCTTTGCAAGAACTGATTGATACTTCTAAAAATATGCCTTTAGAATTTAATCCTGGAGAAAAGCATCAATATAGCAATTTGGGCTATGTTCTGCTTTCTTATATTATTGAAAAAGTTTCAGGAACCTCCTATAAACAATTTTTTAAAGAAAATATTTTTCAACCTCTTGAAATGAATGATACTGGATTTGGTTATGATTCAAATAACCCAAATTTTGCAAAAACTTATCTAGTACGTAATGGTGCCTTTGTTGACGCAGATTTAAAGTTGCTGCCCTTTCTACATGGTGCCGGAGCAATGTATTCTACTACTGAAGATTTGTATCGTTGGGATCAAGCATTATATACTGACAAACTCGTTAGCAAAGACTTAATAACAAAAACCTGTACCCCATTTAAAGACAACTATGCATGTGGTTGGGTGGCAATACAATCTTTTGATAAAAAAAACATCTGGCATAATGGCGCGATTGGTAGCGGTGGAGGATGCACCTCAGTAATTTCACGATTTCCCGATGATAATGTGTGTATCATCTTACTGTGCAATCTAGATATAACCACAGCAGCTACAGACATGATGTTTCCTGATTTAGCCGCCATCATATTTGATAAACCCTATAAGTTCCCAAAGGCAAAGGTCGCAATAAAGGTTGATCCAAAATTGTATGAGGCGTATGTTGGCCGTTATGAATTAACTCCTGATTTTATACTTACCATTACTAAGGAAGGCAACAAGCTATTTACGCAAGCGCCAAAAGAACCTAAACTTGAATTATATCCTGAATCTGAAACGACCTTTTTCTTGCCTGATTTTTTTGATATACGTTTTTCATTCATTAAAGATGAAAAAGGTAACGTAATTTCTTTGATTTTACATGAACTCGGAAAAGAATTTACGGCAAATAAAATTTTATAACCATCTATTTGAAAGAAACAATTTATGAAAAATATCAATAAATCATATCTTCTCATTCAAGCTATTTTGATGATTATCAGTACTGGGGTTATGATAGGCCTCCTCTTATTGTTTAAACAAATAGGTTTAATGAGAGGTGTTGATAATTCATATATCATATTTTTGGCTATCTTAGCCAATACTGTTATCTGGTTCAACAATCTTAAAGTAATCAATATTGGTTTTGTCGTTTTAACGACCGGTCTTATTGAGATGGGAATATTCAAGATTTTACACATCAATCTTCCACCAAATACTTTCTTAGGAATAATAATGGGATCTTGCTTAGCCTTCATTATTTATAGCCCCCTCATTAAAAACTGGTTCAAAAAATTAACCCATAAACAATAATTTAGCCTTCTAATTCAAGCCATTCATTGAAAAATAATACCAATAAAAATCTGGTTAACGTTCCCTACCTTAAGTCAAGTAATAAAACTTGTTATTGCAACAAATTTGTTTTTTGTATTTAATAGGATACAATAAAACAGAAGAAGAAGGTTGTTATGAACTATAAAATAATTGTTTACCAAGGGCAAAATTCTAAATTATCATTTCAAGAATGGCTTGAAAAACTAGACACACAAACACGTCAAAGAATACGAATGAAACTTGAGCGATTGAGTTTAGGCAATTTCAATAATTGTAAATCTATAGATACTGGCCTTTTCGAACTTAAAGTTGATTTTGGACCTGGCTATAGAATATATTTTAGCTTGCTCAACTCAACTGAAATTTTAATTCTTTTTGCTGGAACAAAAAGAACGCAACAACGAGATATTGAAAAAGCCAAAAAATTTTTGAAAGATTTTAAAACTAGGTAGAAAATATGGATAAATATAAAAATTACAATGATTTATTGATTGAATCTCTTAAAAAGCCAAAAGAAGCAGTCGCTTATCTTAATGCAGCATTAGAAGAATGCAAAGATGGCAGCGCAGAATCTCAAAAACTTCTTCTTATTGCTTTCAAAAATGTTGCCTTTGCTCAAGGAGGCATATCCAGACTGGCGAATAAAACAGGTTTGGGACGTGAAAGTTTATATAAAACGCTCTCTCAAAGAGGCAATCCAAAATTAACAACCTTAACAGCTTTGATTAGTGCACTCGGATTTGATTTGAAAATAAGTCTACAACCAAAACGCTAAAAATTTAAAAGCCGCCCATTTTGTTATAAATATAATCAGGAACAATGTTCAAAAGCAATCCTATTAATGCCCATCGCTGAGGAATATAGGCAACCTTTTTCTTCGAAGCAATAGCTTCATAAATATCTTGAGCAGCTACCGTTGATGGCACCACCCAGTAAACACCATTATTTTCGTCAGAAGCCAAATCAAGTTCAGGAGTAGTCTGAATGAATCCCGGCCTAATTTCAGTTATATCAATTGGAAAATGTAATTGGGCACACTTATTGCGTACTCCTTCCAAAAATGTCGCCATAAACGATTTTGATGCACAATATGATGGATTAATGGCATGGCCGCGCACTGCATCGGTTGAAGAGATGCCGACAATGTGCCCATGGTTCTGTTTTAAAAAATAGTTGAACGCGAAATTAAATGCAGCAGAACATCCCGTTACATTAACGTCAATCGTCTCTCGAATCCAAGCAAAAGGAATCTGTTTGTTTTTAGGCATTATTCCTTCTTGACCTTCTGGCCAAATTCCAGAATTAACAACGATTAAATCCAGCCCTCCCAACTCATCAACAAGTTCTTGTAAGACTGAATGAATTTTATCAGCTTCTCTCAAATCTAATGCTCTCACCACCGTTTTTGTTGATAATTCATCTTTAAGAGAATTAAGCAAATCTACCTTTCTGCTACAAACACCAAGCTCATAACCTTTGCCAGCAAGAACCTTTGCTACTTCACGACCAATACCGGTCGATGCACCAACTACTATCGCTTTTGGTGCTGCTTGAACTGAACTCATTAAAAATAATGGAATAAGACGAATCTTCATAATAACCCCCACAACTTTATAACCTTCATCCAACGATACTACTTTTGATCTTCTTTACGCAATAAAAGTAACCAAAAATCAATCAAATAAATATCTCTTCCTAAAAAACTATTCTTTATCTCAATAAATCAGCTTGTTGAGCCATGATAATCGCAATACGCTAATCCCTAGCACCTGATGGATAAACCAATTTAACATTATCACTTTTTATCGGTACATCAACCTTATAATTAAGACAAGCCATTAGCTTTAAGATATCTCATTTATCCGGGAAATAGGATGACCTTTTTTCAACAATACGCGTTGTAAAAATTTTAAAAAGTTATATAATTCAAAAGTATTAATACAGGTAAACAAAGCTAAATATGAGAGACTCACTATGAAAATAAGTACAATTTTAAG